>NZ_JBNQTI010000009.1:0-108339 GCF_050325825.1 Kitasatospora sp. LaBMicrA B282 | reverse complement strand
GTTCGCTCGCCCCGTGGGCGTCGACCACCTGCGTCCAGTCCGTCACCCCGGCATTCAACCCCCTCCGGAGTCCACGGTGCCACGCGGACAGCCGAAGGTGATCATTGCGGGACAGCCCTTAGGGTCTGTTGCGAAAGTGGATCTTGAGTTGCGATGATCATGGTGTGGCGCGAGGGGATCTGACGGACCGGCAGTGGGCTCGGCTGGAGCCTTTGCTGCCGGTGGGGAAGAAGGCGGGCAGGCCGCGGACGTGGACGCGTCGGCAGTTGATCGACGGGATACGGTGGCGGACCCGTGCGGGCACACCGTGGCGCGACATCCCCGAGCGCTACGGCCCCTGGGACCGGGTCTACGACCTGTTCCGCCGGTGGCAGCGCGACGGCACCTGGAAGCGGATCCTGGAACAACTGCAGGTCCAAGCCGACGCGCAGGGCCTGATCACGTGGGACGTGAGCGTGGACTCGACCGTCTGCCGCGCCCACCAGCACGCCGCCGGCGCGCGCAAAAAAGGGCTCTACAGCGCGAGCCGCCGGGCGGAATCGACACCGAGCCCGACGACCACGACCTCGGCCGCTCCCGTGGCGGTCTGACCACGAAGATCCATCTTGCGATCGAGCAGGGACAGAAGCCGCTGTCGCTGCTGGTCACCGCCGGGCACCGGCACGACAGCCCACAGTTCCAGCCCGTCCTCGAACGCATCCGCGTCCCGCGCACCGGTCCCGGACGACCACGCACCACACCCGACAAGGTCCGCGCCGACAAAGCCTACGGTTCCCGCGCGAACCGCTCCTACCTGCGCAGACGCAGGATCGAGTGCACCATCCCGGAGAAGGCCGACCAGGTCCGCAACCGCAAGAAACTCGGCTCCCGAGGCGGCCGGCCACCGGCCTTCGACAAGGACGACTACAAGAAGCGCCACGCCGTCGAGTGCGGAATCAACCGATTGAAACGACACCGCGCGGTGGCCACGAGATACGACAAACTGGCCGTCCGCTACGAAGCAACAGTGCTGGTCGCAGCCATCAATGAGTGGCTGTGACCAGCACTTTCGCAACAGACCCTAGTTGCCCGGCCGGGGGCGGGACGGGCGTGAATACGCGTGAAGTACTCGGTGCCGATGATCTGGTTTCTCTCCGGCTCGGGCAGGCGAGCCAGGATTCCGGGCAGGGGCCTTTCCCGCTCGACCTGGCTGCGGTGGGCGATGATCGCGGCCATCTTGGTGTCCAGCCAGGGGCGTACGTCGACGGCCACGTCGACCAGCTGGTCCGGCACGCTGAGCACGGACTTGTTCACCCGGGTGAGCAGCGGGCCCAGGTCCGCGACCGCCGAGTGGGGGTGGGTGGCCGCGTACAGCACTGCAGGCTGGCAGGGGGCTCCGGCCTGCGGGTAGAGGTGTTCGAGCCCTGCGGCGCCTACGGCGAGTACGACCGCGCGGTGGGTCTGCAGGTGGTCCGGGTGCCCGGTGAGGCCACCGTAGGCGTCGTGGGTGATCACGATCTCGGGCTGGAACGATCGGATGTGCCGCACGATGTCCCCGACCACGCGGTCCAGCGGCGCATCGCACAGCCGCGGGCCGGTGGAGGAGTCCGGGACGCGGTGGTCGGCGTACCCGAGTAGCCGCGGCTCTCCCGCTCCGAGGATCCTGACGGCGTCGGCCAGCTCTACGGCGCGGTGGGTGCCGGAGGCCCAGGTGGCGGTGACCACCGCGGTGCGCGCTCCCGCCGCGGCGTGCTGGGCGAGGACGCCGCCGAAAGCGAGCACTTCGTCGTCCGGGTGGGCGGCCACGGCAAGCAGGCTCGGTAGGTGGGGCATGACTGTCTCCTGGGCCAGTGGGTAGTGCTGCCGAACCCCGAAGGGACGCAGGGCCGTCGGGGTCCGGCAGCGGTGAGGGCGCAGCGGTGTGCGCCGGCGTGGTCGGCGATCAGCGGGGTGGGGGGCCGCTGTGGATCAGTCGCCGTTCTGCATGACCTGCTCGTCCCTGGTGGTCGGCGGAAGGGCCTCGGTGTGGCTCGGCCACTGGAACACCAGTCGGCAGCGCTTCTTGTCCAGTACGTGGCCCACGGGCAGCAGGCCGTCGGGGGTGCCGGCCGGGTAGGCGGTCAGCACCGGCTCGGTGTGTTTGCTGTTGTCGTCGGCGCGCACGGTGGAGTCCCAGGCCTGCGCTGTTGCTACCAGTTGCTCGGCGAGCCGGGGCCCTTGGTCGCCGAAGGCGTGGACGATCCACGCCCATTCCTTGTCTTCGGGCCGATCGCCGTCCCGGGTCTGGACGTAGGTCAGGTAGGCCAGGGAGGCCTCGCCGAGGATCGCGGGCACATCCTGCCCCTTGGCGATCTCGGTGACGCCATCCGCCGGGTCTCGGTGGGCGGCCAGCCGGCAGAAGCCGGTCAGCGTGGTGGCGACATACAGCTGGAGCGAGCCGAAGTAGCTGTTGGCCCCCATGGTCACGCCGGTGGCGGCCTCGTGCCGCGGCCCACGCAGCGCGTCCTCCACTCCTTGCGTGGGCAGGGCGGTGCCGTGCTCGAAGCGCAGCGTCAGCTCGCCCTGGAGGAGGTCGACGGACGGGACGGAACGGGCCTGCTGTCCCTGGTCACGGACGAAGCCGCAGTAGGTGAAGCCGCGCGCGTGGAGCACCTGTCCGCGTCGCTCGAAGGTGATGGCCCGGGTGTAGCCGCCGATCTCGAGCGGCAGAACCAGGCGGCCGCCTTCGGCCAGCTGCTCGCGCCAGGCCGGGGCGATGTCCCAGCAGTTGTAGGTGATCACGCTGGCGTCGAAGCCGCCGCGCGGTACGAGGTGCGCGGGCGCGCCGACAGCGGCGTCCGCCTCGACCGCGGTGACCCGGCCGCTGCCGGCCTCCGTGGTGAACCGGCGGGTGCGGCGGACCACCCACGGGTCGATGTCCACGGTGACCACGCGTCCATGGGGCCCGGTGACGTGGGCAAGCAGCTCTGCGTTGTAGCCACCGGAGCCCGCCTCGAACACGATGGCGCCCGGTGCCGGATCCAGGCTGCGGATCATGTCGGCCTGGAGCCAGGCCGCGGAGACCGAGCTGATCGCCCTCCCGGTCTCGTCGCGCCGGGTGGTGACGGCCCGGTCCCCGCCGTCGTACGCGGTCGCCAGGTCGGCTTCGGGGGCGAAGCGGTGGCGCGGCACCGTCCGGAGCGCGTCCTGGACCCGCTCGTCGGTGGCCCAGCCGCCGTCGATGACCGTCTGCGTCATCGCCTCGCGCAGCCGAACGGCCTGGGCCGGCTCCCCGGGAACGGAGGGCTGGTCGACCGCGAGGGGGTAGGCGGTCACGGCGGGCGGGGTGGGGATGACCCCGGGCCAGACAGCGTCGAGCGCTGCGGCTGCCGGGACGAAGATGTCGCCGGCGCAGGCCAGGGAGTGGAGGTCGAGCCATTCCCACCGGTCGAACAGCGCCGGCTCCTTGACGGCCAGTTCCCCGCTCCAGTTGGTGATGCGGACGACCGCTGTGAGCCTGGGTACGCCGTGGCTGTCGTCGAGGAGCATGGTCAGCACGTGGGCGTCGCCTGGACCCGCGACCAGGCCCGTCTCCTCCGCGAGTTCGCGCACCGCGGTGGCTGCGAAGCCCTCCGGTCCGGTGTTCTTTCCGCCCGGCAGCTCCAGCATGCCGCGCCGGGAGCGGCCGAGCAGGACCCTCCCGGCAGCGTCGGTGACGATCGCCAGCGCCCCGGTCAGGGCGTGCCCGGTGGTCGGCGACTTCTCCACCGCCCGGGCGTCGGCGTGGCAGGGGCCGCGCAGGACCAGGACGGCCAGCCCGTCGACGTCCAGCTGCTGCGCCGTCTCCCAGCCGCTGGTGACCAGGGCGATCTCATCCTCGTTCAGGGCGATCGCGCGCCGGTCCTCCGGGGTGTGCTCGACCAGCGGGGTGATGACGACGAGCGCACCGCCCTTGCGCAGCCGCTCGCCCAGGCTGTGCAGAACGCGGCCGCGGTCGTGCAGGAACGGGTACATCAGACGCATGACGACCAGGTCGTACCCGTCCTCGTGCAGCGGGGCCGGGTCGTCGCGCTCGATGTCGAGGCTGAGCCAGTGCACGCCTTGGACGTCACCGTGCTCTTCGCGGGCCCGGGCCAGGGCGCTGTCGGCGAAGTCGACGGCGTCCACGGTGTAGCCGGCGGAGGCCAGGTGGACGGCCAGCTCGCCGGTGCCGCAGCCGACGTCGAGCGCCCGTCCGCCGCCCTCAGGGGCCGGGACGTGCGCGGCCAGCAGCTCCCGCTCGACGGCGCCGAGCGGCCTGAAGCCCAGGCCGTCCGCGTAGTGCTGCTCCCACTGCTCCTGCCGGATGTACCCCACGTTGCTGCTCCTCTTCTGGGTGTCGGTCGTTACCGGGCCGGTCGAGCCCGGGTCACTCAGCGGAACGGCTCGGGCGTCGCGATCGGGGACCCACTGCGGGTGGCGCGCTGCTGGGCCAGGGTGCGGCGGCCTCGTTCCACGAGCTCGGGGTCGCCGTGGGCGATGCCGTACTGGATGCCGGAAACGGCGTCGAGGACCTGGTGGACGGCGAGGTGCTCCTCCTCGGCCTGCGAGAGCTGCCTGCCGTAGCCGGCCATCAGGGCCTCGTACAGGTCCGGGCGTCCGGCCCAGGCGTCGGACAGGCGGACGAAGTCCCTGATCGCCGGGCCCGGTTCGGAGCGCTCGAAGTCGATCACGTACAGGGTGGCCGCGGCGTGGTCCCAGCGGAGGTTGCGCAGCTGGAAGTCGCCGTGGGTGGGTACGAGGTCGAGGTCCGCCGGCTGGTCGGCCTTCGCCGTGATCCGGCGGACGAAGTCCTCGTCGCCGGTGGCGAGGTGGGCGCGGGCCGCATCCAGGTGTCGCTCCAGCTTCCCGAGCGCCGCTGGCGCCCCGTCGCTCGGCTGCGCCGGGAGGCTGCGGTGGATCGCGGCAGCCAGTTCCCCGATGCGTCGGAAGATCTGCTGTTGCTCCCCGGGCGGGTGCACGGCGCCGTGCAGGGAGTGGCCGGTCACCGCGGTGATGACGATGGCCCTCAGCTCCTGGTCGGCGGCCACCAGGCGGGGCGCGGCCGCTCCCAGCGCCGGCACCCAGCTCCGGTAGGCGGTCACCTCGCGCTGGTGGAAACGGTCGCTCTGGTGGATCTTCACGAACCACTCGCCGCCCTCGGCGCCGCGCGCCCGCCAGACGCGGCTGCCCTCCCGTTCCCAGGAGGTGTCGGTCCAGCCGGTGATGCGCCCCACCGCCTGCTCGGCGAACTCCCGCACCTGGCGGTCGGGCGCCTGCGGGGAGACGTCGGCGGAGGGCACCAGGTGCAGCCGGTCCGCCGTCGGCTTGAACTCGATCGGGTCGCCCGGCTCCTGGAAGTGGAGGGCGAACTGCCGGCCGGCCTGGTAGGCGTCGAGTCCGGCCCGGCAGTAGGCGACCATCGGGGAGGGCAGTTCGGCGAGCGGGTACCAGTCCATCGCGTCGCACACGGCCGGCTCCATGATGCGGGGTTCGCCGCTCCAGCGCCGGACCTCGAACAGGATCCCGATCCGGGCGCCGCCGGCCGGGCTGCGGTGGTGCACGGTGACAGCGTGGCGGACGTCGGCCGGGTCGATGCTGACGCCGGTTTCCTCCAGTGCTTCGCGGATCAGCGCGGTGACGACGTCTTCGTGCGGGCCGTCGAGGTGCCCGGACGGCAGGTGCCACATGCCTGCCGCGTAGACGTGGCCGGCGCGGCGGGACAGCAGCACCTCGGGGCCAGCCAGCCCGTCCCGGAGCAGGAGGAGATGGACATCGACGGGTTCCTGGTGGCGCGGCGGTACGGTCGCGGACGGGTCCGTGGGCACGGGGGCGGGCTCCTCGGGGAGGGCGGTCAACGTGATCGATCTGGTGGAGGCGGTCGCCGGGGCCGGACGGCCGAGCACCGCCCCGGGGGCGGGTGGCGGTATCAGCGGCCCGCCCCCGGAGCGGCGTCCGCGCCCGTCACGCGGTCACCTGGAGGTGGACCAGGGCCTTGTCGTCCGAAGGCTTGGCCCACGGCCAGCGACGGCCGAAGGGGTCGCTCGCGTCGGCCTCCTCAACGAGGTTGAGAACGGCCTCGGGACCCTCGGTGCGGCACAGGCCGGCGATCTGGGTCCACGTCAGGACCTCGTACTTGTCAACGGCCACCGAGACGCCGTCGGTCGCAATGAGGATGTCGGCGAGCTCGTCCAGCGGCCAGTCGCCGACGACCGCGTGCTGGCCAGCCCGGGGATCCGATCCCGCGATCCAGTAGCCGCCGGGGACGTTGACCGCGTCGGCCAGTCCTCGCATGATCTCCTGCATCAGCTCCCGGTGGCGCTGGTCCCCGATCCGCCCGGCTCCGGAGCGCAGCCGCTCCCACTGCTCCAGGCGCGCGGGGCGGTTGCCGACCAAGGGCGAGGTAGCCGATCGCCGGTGGCCCCGGCCCGGAACGCGGGCGGTCATGCGCCCGCCCCGGACTTGGAAGCCGTGTCGGCGCCCGGGCCTGTGCCGCAGCCGAGCTCCTCGGCTAGCTCGCGAGCGGCAGCCTCGGGCAGGGTCTCCTCGCCCTCCGGGTGGTCCTTGCCCCACCTCCGGCCAGGGGAGAGGTGGATCAGCGCGTCCGAGGCGCGCTCGGCCACGAAGGCCGGCAGGTCGGGGTCCGGTTCGGCGGTGTCGGTCACAGTTCTCCTCGGTTCGGGCGGGCGGTCAGCGGACGACGTAGGCGGGGACGCCGGTGCGGAGCACGTTGAGGACCGCGAGCGTCAGATCGTGGGCGTGCGGGTCGTCGAGCTGCTTCAGCCCGGCCTCGGAGACGGTGACGACCTCGTCGTGCTCAAGCGGGTCGAGGCGGATCTCGGCGAGCTGCGCCGCGCTCAGGACCCCGCCGGAGAAGACGAAGCCGACCTTGGTCGGCCAGCCGGCGCGGGGCTGCTCGACCACCGTGGCCAGCAGCGGCAGCAGCTCCGGGGCGGGGGCAAGGCGGATGCCGGTCTCCTCCTAGGTCTCGCGTACCGCCGTGTGGAGCGGGGTGGGGTCGGTGAACTCAATGTCCCCGCCCGGGTACTGGAGCCCCTTGAGCGGGTTGGTGGAGCGCAGGAGTACCGCCTCGCCGGTGGTGGTGGTGAAGAAGAGCGCGCCCCACATCGGGGCGGCCGGGATGCTCGCGAGGTAGGCGGGCAGCGGCTGGTAGCCGGGGTAGGGCTTGGGCTGGGCAGCGTGGCGGGCGATCAGGTCCCGCTCGTGGTCGGCGAGCCGGTCGGGCAGCTCGGCGGGCAGCACCCACTGGTGCTGGTCGTGCTCGGCGCTGAGGACGACGTGCGGGTTGTGGTCGACGACCGCAGCGAAGGCGAACTCCCGGGCCAGCAGCCCGCGGGCGTTGGTGTAGTCGTCGGAGCCGAGGTAGGCGGTGAACCGGGCCGCGGTGATGCCGGTCTCCTCCCGGAGTTCACGCCGGCCGGCGTCCAGCACGCTCTCGCCGGCCTCGACGCCACCGCCGGGCAGCTCCCACAGCCCGCCCAGCAGCGTGGTGGGCGCGCGGCGCACGAGCAGCAGCTGGCCGCGGCGGTTCACGAGCAGCACCGAGACGGCCGGGCGTTGGATTCCGGCGGCCGCGGCGTCGGCGAGCAGGTCGAAGGGCGGATGCTGGTCGGTCTCGGTCACGGGGTACTCCAGGTTGGGGTCGAAGTCACGGGGCACTCCAGGTTGGGGTCGAAGTCACGGGATCAGTGCGGCGCAGCGGGCAGGTCAGGACGGCGCGCCCATCGCCGGTGGCGGACCCGGCACCGGCCGGCCGGGCGTGCGGGCTCATTCCCAGCCGAGCTCGGTGTAGGTCTGGCCGGCCCGGATGCCGTCGATCGCGGCCCGGGTGTAGGCGACGAGCCGCTCGGGCAGGGCGTGCGGGTGGAACCACTGCCAGGCCGTGCACCGGTCGGGCTCGCGCAGCTCGGGCATGCCCTTCCAGGAGCGGACCCGGAAGAACAGGCCGAGCCTCGGCTGGGCACCGGGTGCGTCGACGAGGTGGACGGCGTGCGCGAACTGCACGTCGGCGGGGTCGATGACCAGGCCCGCTTCCTCCATCGCCTCCCGGACCAGGCACGTGATCGCCGATTCCTGCTCGCAGTGCCCGGCCAGGACGTGCCAGGTGTCCGCGGCAAAGGCCGAGTTCGGGTGGCGACGCCCGAGCAGGACCCGGCCCTGGTCGTCCTCCAGGTAGAGGTGGACCCCGACGACGGCGCGTACGGCCTGGCTGCCGGGCGACCTCACCAGCCGGCCGGCGGTCGGGTGCTGGGCGGCGTGACGGTGCACCAGCTCGATCGTGGAGGTGCGCAGCAGCAGCCGGTGCAGCATGTCCGGGGTGAACCAGCGCAGCATGACGCCTTCGTGCAGGTCCACGGTGTCGGGGTCGCCGTTCCAGCGGCCGGTGTAGATCTGGACCGGCACGCACAGCCCGTCGACGCCGGTGGCGTACTCCACGGCGAAGGGCTGAAGATCAGCCAGGGCCAGGTCGGGGGCTTCTTCGGCGAGTTCGCGCAGCAGGGTGTCCGTCAGCGTGGCGTCCTGCCTCTCGCGGCCGCCTCCCGGCAGGGACCACTCGCCCGGCGCCCAGATGCCGGGGTGGTTGTCGCGTAGGTGGAGGAGGTAGCGGCCGGCGCCGTCGTGGATCAAAGCGGAGGCGTTGACGGGCTCCGCCTGGCCGGTGATCCCGGATGCGAGCAGCTTGGCGCGCAGCGAGGGCGAGGCCACCTGATCCAGGGGGCGCCATTCGGCGCCGGTGACCTCCTCGGTCTGGAGTACGACGTCGGCCTGGCCGGGTAGGAGGCAGAAGGCGAACCGGAAGTCGAAGTGCTGGTGCGCGCCTTCGCCCTTGGCCGGGTTGGGGTCGATGTCGTTGATGTCGATGTCGAGGGGGACGGCGAGGGTCTGCGGGGTCATGCACAGGGCGCCCGGCGGGATGCCGGCTTCCTCGTGGACCTCGCGCAGCGCCGTGCCGAGCAGCGTCGCGTCGCCCTCCTCGACGTGGCCGCCGGGGCAGATCACCAGGCCCGTGGCCTTGTGGTGGATGTGCAGGACCGTCAGGTCGGGGCGGATGACGACGGCGCTGCAGGTGACGTGCGCGGGCAGCGTGGCCCGGCTCGTCGGCTCCTGGCCGGCGTCCAGCAGGGTCAGCAGCGGCGCCAGGCGGTCGCGTTCGCCGGGGTGGAACGCGAGGTAGGCCTGGACGAGGTCGTGGTTGTGGGTGCGGGAGGGGGACACGGCGAAACCTCTCTCGGGACGGGAGCGTCGACAGGCAGCCGACCGCGCGGGTCGGCTGCGGAATCTCTGCGGCCCGGCCGGTCGCCCGCAGGAGTCCGCGGTGGCGGCCGGGCCGTGCGGCACACCCCCCTCCATCACGACTCGTATCCGATCAAGTTCAATGGGTGACGATGCCAGGAGGGACTGACAGCCCCTCCGGTCGCGGTCCAGCACCGCGGCCGGGAGGTCACCGGTCGCCCCGCTCAGCCGGCTCGGCGGTGGGGCGCGGGCCGGGGAGCTGGGTGGCGTACTGCTGCGCCTGGAGAAGGTAGGCGGTGCGGTAGCTGCCCGCGGCCGCCTGGTCGGCGTCGGCGGCCATCAGCTCCTCATGCGTGCCCTGTTCGACGAGGCGGCCGTCCTTCAGGACGTAGATGAGGTCGGCCGAGGCGCTGGCGGCCAGGCGGTGGGTGATCAGCAGCACGGTCGCCCCCTGGCCGGCCAGGCGCCGCAGGTTGTCGAAGGCGCGCACCTCCGCGGCCGGGTCGAGCGCGCTGGTCGGCTCGTCGGCGATGACCAGGAACGGGCGCCGCCCGTCGGCGCCGGCCGTGGTGGCCCGCAGGTAGGTGCGGGCGGTGCCGATCCGCTGCCACTGGCCGCCGGAGAAGTCGACTCCGCCTTCGAAGCCTTTCGCCGCCAGGGTGTCCCAGCCGCGGTCCTGCTGCTGGAGCAGGGCCTCCATCCCGGCGAACTCGGCGGCCTCGGCGAGGGAGCGGGCATCGTCGTGGTGGCTGGGCCGGCCGGTGGTGACGATCGCCCGCAGGGTGAGGGGCCAGCGGAAGAAGTCCTGCGGGAGCAGCACGGTGGAGGCGAAGAGCTGCGCGCGGTCGGCGGTGGCGGTGTCGACGTCGTCCCAGTGGATGGTGCCGCTGTCCGGCCGGTACAGCCCGCACAGGAGCCGGGCCAAGGTGGACTTGCCAGCGCCGTTCTCCCCGACCAGGGCTACGATCCGGCCCGTGGGCACCGTGAGGGTGACCTTGTCCAGCGACGGCGCGGTGCGGCCGGCGTAGGTGAACGAGACGTCCTCCAGGTGGATGGCGTCGGGGCGCTCGGGCAGGTCGGCTCCGCCGGTGGGGATGGCCCGGGCGTCGGCCTCGGTCGTGAGCGTCTGCAGGTCGCCGACGTACAGCGCTTCCTCGAAGAGCTGGTTGACGCTGCCGAGCAGGCCGCTGACGTTCGCGGCGCCGGTGCGCACCGCGACAACGGCGGTGCCTGCGGCGGCGAGGGCCAGGTGCCCGGTGGAAACCAGCAGGCCCAGCAGGCCGAAGGTGGCGACGAGGGCGAGGCCGGAGGCGGCCGCGGCGGCGATCTTGGTTCGGGCGGCGGCCGCGGCCAGCCGGGCCTGCTCCGCGTCCGAGGCCAGAGCCATCTGCTCGAAGTGATGCAACAAGAAGCCGCCAACGCCGTGCACCCGGATCT
Source organism: Kitasatospora sp. LaBMicrA B282 (assembly GCF_050325825.1). NCBI lineage: Bacteria > Bacillati > Actinomycetota > Actinomycetes > Kitasatosporales > Streptomycetaceae > Kitasatospora > Kitasatospora sp. LaBMicrA B282. Next base: position 97,671 of record NZ_JBNQTI010000009.1, on the reverse strand, counting down.
CGGCGGCCGTGTAGGTCTGGGTGAGGAGCTGGGCGATGAGCTGTGAGGCCCGCAGATGCTGAAGCCAGGCCATTACCGAGGTACGCCGGCGCCTGGCCGTGATGGCCGCGCCCCACCCGCGGGGGGCCGCGATCAGCACGAGCAGCGGCAGCAGCAGCGGGGACAGGGTGAACAGCACCCCGCCGGTGGCGGCCATCGAGAGCAGGGTACTGAGCACCGAGACCGACTCGGTGGTCAGCCGGTGGATCGAGTTGATGCCGAACCGGGCCGACTCCAGCAGGCGGTTGAAGAGCGGGTCCTCCATGGCGGCCATCTCCACCCGCTGGGCCCGGTCCAGCAGGGTGACGGTCGCGGTGCGCTGGATCCGGGGGCTGAGCCGGTCCGTGCCCCAGGAGGACACGGCCGCGAGCACGGCACCGGCCCCGGCGGCGGCGCCGGCCACCAGCACGGCGGGCAGCACCGCACGGAGCGCACCGGTCGCATCGGCGGAGGCGAACAGGTGCCCAAGGGCGGCGTTGACGGCGACCAGGGAAACCGCTGCCGCTGCGGCGCGGCCTACCTCGGCGAGCACCACCCCGACCAGGGCCGCACGGTCGGCCCGCCAGGCGAGCGCCGACGCCAGGCGCAGCATGCCGGGGATCTGCCGGGCCACCGACCACAGGCCGGCCTGCGCGCCGGCGTCCTCGTGACGCACGAACCCGCCGTCGTAGCGCATTGGACCGCCGAACAGTAACTGCTCGCTCGGGGACGATTCGCCCACCGCGGCCGCCTCGCGCCGGCGCCGCTTCACGCCACCCCTCCCGCAACCCCGGGCTGGACAGTGCCGGCCGCCGCAAGGGGCCGGCGCAGCGTCAGGTAGCGGGCGGCGGGGTCGAAGCCGAGCTTCTCGTACAGCGGCAGGCCTTCCGGGGTGGCGATCAGCTCCACCGAGGAGCAGCCCCGGTCCTGGAGCGTGGTGACCAGCGCCCGGGTGACGGCCTCCGCCAGCCCCTCGCGGCGGCGGCGCGAATCGGTGACGACGGTGTGGACCCGGCCCCACAGGCCGCCGGGGTAGAAGGGGCCCTCGTAGCCCCGGTAGACGACGCCGATCGCGCACGCCGCCAGCACACCGTCCCCGCTGTCGGCTACGAAGGCGAGCAGCTGCGGGTCGGTGCCGAGCCGGGCCCGCATGTCGGCCAGGAAGGTGGTACGCCAGGCGTCGGTGGCCGGCTGGCCGGTCAGGACGTCGACGCGCAGGCACAGCAGTTCCTCGGCGTCCTCGGGTGTGGCCGGGCGGACGGGGTTCGGTGGCATCGGGAACCTTCCTTACCCGGTGGGCAGCAGGCGAATCGGGCGCGGCGCGGCGGACATCGGCACGCAGCGCGGCTCGGTGGCGGTCAGCCGATCGGCAGCTCCCAGCTCAGGCCCGGGCCGCCGACCACCCGCTGCACCGGGCCGGTGAACTCCAGCCGGTACTCGGCCGGGCCGCCGGCCCCCGTCCAGCGGGCGTGGAGCTCCTCGGCCTCCGCCCACAGGCTCCGCGGCCCCCACTCCACGGACCGCGAGCCGTCCCGTGCGATGGCGGCCCGAGACCCGTCCGGGGCGACCAGCACCACCTCGTCGTCGAAACCGGGAGCGCTCCAGTGCCGCCGCACCCCGGGCAGGGAGTGGGCGAGTGCGACCCAGAGCCCGCGCTCGGCCGGCTCGGGCGGTGCCAGCACCGCAGAGCGGCTGCGCCCGCTGCCGGCCGGCGGCTGCGGCAGCGGGATCCACCCGCCGGCCCGGTCCGGCACGTGGCCCCACCGCTCCGCGGCGAGCCGCCCGGTCAGCGCTCCGTGCTCGTCGCGGTGGACGAGCGCGGTGGCGTGCCAGCCGGGCGCGCCGGTGGTGATGGTGGTGCGCAGCCGCCCGCCCGGGGCGAGGCGGTGCAGCCAGGAGGCGGGGATGTGCCGGACGGCGAAAGAGCCGGCGATCGCATCCCAGGGGCCTTCGGGTAGTCCGCGCAACCCGTCCCGGACCACCAGTCGCACGTCGGCGCCGATCGCGGCCAGCCGCTGTGCGGCGTCGCGTGCCAGCTCCCGGTCGATCTCCACGCCGGTCGCCTGCCGGCCCGTCAGGTCGGCTGCGACCGCGCTCAGGTAGCCGGTGCACGCCCCGAGCTCCACGCACCGGTCGCCCGGAGCGAGGCGGAGGTCCTGGAGGGTGACGGCCAGCAGGCCGGCGCCCGAGCTCTGCCCGCTCGGGACGCCGGTGTACTCGCGCCCGGCCGCGAGCGGGCCGGTCGGGCGGCCGTCGAGTTGCACGACCACCTGGTCCCACCCGTAGCAGACGGCGAGGTGCTGCGCGGGCTCGTCCGCGAAGTCGAGCAGGCGCCAGCACCGGGCGGGGCGGGCATCGCCGAGCGGCGCGAACAGCCGCGGCATCAGCTGGTGCCGGGGCACCCGGGCCATCGCCTGGACGACCGCCCGGTCGTGGACGCCGGGCTCCCGGGCGAGCCCGGCCGCGAAGACGGATCGGGCATGGGCCTCCGCAGCGAACGGAGTCGAAGTGCTGCCCTTCTCGGTCACCGGCCGTCCGCCCCGAACGCATGGCTCAGCACGACAGGCGAGAGTCGGCCGCGTCCGTGGCGACAGCCTTGCAGGCGGACGGGAGTGGCGGGAGTGATCGACTCAACGGGCGACAAGCGAAGCTCCTGTTCGGGCGGTCGGCGGCGCAGGACAAGGGCATGGCGGAGCCGGCTCCATGACGGAGCACCAAGGGTGAGGCGGCGCTGTCCGGGTCAGCCCGTCCGGCCCCCCTGGTGATGCGAAGCAGTGCTGGCGGGTGGCGTCGGCCTTTGACCTGGAGCGCGAGGTGGTAGCCACCCGGTGTGAGGGCACCGGTTGCGGCGGACTTCAGGGCGTGGGTCCGGAGCAGGCCACCTGCATCTCGTGCCCGATCCGGGCGATCCGTTCCGGGCTCAAGGCCCGTTCCTTCATGGGCACTTGGGAACTCACTCGGCCACCCTAGTGCCGGATCGGCGTGATGGTGGGCGGCTCGGTGGGGATTCCCCCGTCGGGAGGACCTGGGCGGCGTGTCGGCTGGCGCACGGCGGCCCGCACCAGCAGCCGCGGGTGGCGGGTGTCACGTAGGGCCTCCTCCAAGACAGGTAGCTGGTCCAGCAGCATCAGGGCTGCCTCGTGCCGTGCCCGCGCGTAGGACTCGAGTGCGGCATCGACGATGTGCGGTCGTTCCACTGGTGCCGACAACGGAAAGGTCGCGCAGAGCATGGCCGCGCAGCCGACACGAAGCGAGGACAGGAGGTCGTCTGCGGGCGCCGTGGGGTTGGCGTCTCGATAGGCGTGGGTGAGGTCGGTGCATCCCTTGAGCCAGCTCTCCACACCGTTGGACAGGGCGCTCCTGGGGTCGTAGCCAAGACGCACGATCTCCCAGGCGAGGTACCCAGGTGTGGGGGTCCGAAGTCCACGATCACGGCGACATCGTTGTTCTTCAACAGGACCACTGCGGGTTTTCGGGTGGTGGTTGGCGCTGTGGTAAGCGATCAGGTGAAGCAGTGTGCTGCAACGGCACTTGAGCACGGCGGTGATGCCGGCGCCCGCGCCCGGCACCTTGGGGAACCACACCGGACGTACGGAGACGAACCTGCCGGCTCTTCTCCGACGGGCGTCGCCTGAGCCCTGCGATGGCGCCGCCGGGGGCCCGGGCCTGGGATGGGCACGGCTCGGCGCGGCACCAGGTGCTCGTTCGTTCTGACGGTGCCGCACCCGGCCAGTGCGGAGACGGGGCATCGATGGAGGAGACCACCGCGGCCGGGCCAACCTCGAACGGCAGCCCCCGAACGCAGACCTGGCAAGTTCAGGGGACTGACAGCGACAGAAGGATGACTCAGGAGGCGAACGGCTCGATCTCCCCCGCGAAGACGATGATCTGGTCGATGAGGCTCCGCCGCAGATGGACGACATCCGTTCCCGCCAGGCGGGGGCCTCCATCAGGCGTGGTGAAGACCCACTGGTACCGGGCCCATTCGCCAGGCATGTCCACCGCTGAGCAGCGCACCATCGTGCCGGTCCCCGCCGGGTGGCGCCGGATGTCCAGCACGAACCGCTCGACCGCCCCGATTCCTTCGCTGCGACCCAACGGCCCCCAGAAGACCACGTCTGAGGTCAGGGCCTGCGGGAGCAGGGCAGTCACATAGCTGTCGTCCGAGGCGTTGAACGCGGAGATGAATGTGTCGATCGCGAAGCGTGCGGTCTCTTCCTGCATGCTCCAGTAATACCAGCCGTTTCGCGTGCGCTCGTCCCACGAGCCACCCGCTTGCGGCTCGCCCTGGCGGACATACGCACGATGAGCAGGATCACCACCACCTGACCTGCACCTCCACGGCACTGCTGGCCTGCACCCGAACCGGCTGGCCAGCGGTGCTTCGGGCAGCCGCCCACCACCATCGCGGCGAGCAGCGGCTGATCTTTGCCTGCCCCATCCGTAACGCCTGAGGAGAACCACCTTCGATGGCGTCCGAACCAACCACACACCCTGCAACAACCCCGGCCCGCACATCGCGCATCGCGCCTGGAGCACCGACGAGGTCAGCATCTGCCCCGGAGTACCGGCCGAGCGCCAGACCAGCGACCAGGAGCGGCAGTGACCCCCACCCCCCGTGACCCGGACTGCACCTGCGGCTGGTTTCCCCAGTGGGCCGCATCTGCTGCGCGCGCTGCCGCACCGACGGCCCCCGGCCCGGCAGCCTCGCCGACCCCAGCGAGCGGGGACTCGAAGAGCGCCGCCTGCACGCGCGTGGCCGCCTCGAGCTCCTCCTCCCCGTGCGACACGAGCGCGGCCGCTGCGGGCTCCGCGATTTGCCGCCCCACCGCCACGCTCCACGAACCGAGGCCGATGCGCCCGGTCACGAAGCCGCCCTGCCTGGCCAGGCGCTCCGCGCTCGCGGACCGAAGCAGCCTCAGCAACGGCTCCCAGACGGCAAAGTCGTAGAGCGAGGACAACAGGGCTTCCGTCGAGTCAGATGATCGTAACGGCGGCGATCATGTCCCCCACCCCCGACACCCCCTCCCCGGCCGCCAGTCCTCACGTGTCGTACGAGCTGCCCCACGGTGCGCTGAACCCGAGCCGGTTCGGATAGAAACCGGCCCAGTTCGATGAGCCCAAGTGACTTGCTGTCACGCCTGGTTCTCCTTGTACAGGACGAGGTGCTCGTGGAAGAGCACCCCGTCGCGGATGTCGCCGGTGGCGGTGAACCCGGTGTCGTCGACGTAGTCGAGGTGGCTGCCGGTCACCGTGTAGCGGCCGGTGTAGGCGCTGGGCCGGGTTCCACGGGCCTCGTCGTACCGGCCGTCGGGCAGCAACTCCTGGCGGATGTGCCCGTCCGCGGTCACCCACATCCCGACCACGTCCACGTCACCGGTCCTTCGCCCGGCGGCTTCCTGCGACCCGTTCGTCTGCTTTTTCACCATGCGCTCCTGCTTGTCTCGCTGTGCTGATCGCCAGTGTGGGCGGGTCGGCGGGCGCGAGCCAGGACGAGTCGTTCCTGGGTATGGCGCACCCACGCACACGGGGTGGGGGCGGCTTTAGCCTGGGGAGGTGACCAGCAACGATCTCGGAGATTTCCTGCGTGCCCACCGTGCCCGCCTGCGCCCCGATGATGTCGGGCTCGCCTCCTACGGTGCGCGCCGGGTGGCGGGATTGCGGAGGGAGGAGGTGGCCGTCCTGGCCGGCATGAACAGTGACTACTACGCTCGCTTGGAGCAGGGCCGCGAGCGCAGCCCGTCCCCGCAGATCCTGGAGTCCATCAGCGGTGCGCTGCGGATGGATGACGAGGCGCGGAAGCACATGTTCCGGCTGGCCGGTTCCGCGCCGGATGGTGAGCGGCCGCAGCCCCGGGAGAGTGTGAGTCCTGCGCTGCGCCAGTTGCTGGACGGACACTCGAGCGCTGCGGCGTTCGTCCTCAACCCGGCCAACGACTTCCTGGCTTCGAACGCGCTTGCCGACGCGCTGTTCTCGCCGTTCGAGGACATGGACAACATGGCCCGGATGACGTTCCTCGACCCGGCCGCCCGGAGCTTCTTCACGCAGTGGGGGCGGGCAGCGCAGGCGGTCGTGGCCGGACTGCGTCACGCCATGGGCCTGGACCCGCACTACCGGCGTCTGCACGACCTCGTCGGCGCCCTGTCCCGGGAGAGCGAGGAGTTCGCCGCCCTGTGGTCCTCGCACACCGTCCACGGAAAGACCGGTGCCGGCAAGGAGCTCGTTCACCCCGACGTCGGTGCTCTCGACCTGACCTACCAGACCTTCGACGTGCGCGGAGCGCCAGGCCAGCAGTTGGTGATCTACCACGCCGAACCCGGCAGCGCCGGCGCCCAGGCGCTTGCCCTGCTCGGCAGCCTCCACGCCACACGTCATCAGGAATCCGCCACGGAGCATTAACACAGCGGCACGGCCTTGTGCATGGGAGCCCCTCGCACCATGGTGCGAGGGGCTCCCATGCACACAATGGAAGGAGATTACCCCGGGTGCTGGTGGCGCAGGGTCGGCAACGCCAGGACGGCACCCAGGACGAGCCCGGCAGCGGCGACACGCAGGACGTGATGCCGAAGCCCTGCCCGGTCAGGGCACCGGCAGCCGCGGCATCGCGGTGAAAGCCCGGAGCAGGCCACCGTCGGTGTCCCGGCGGGGGGTGGGGTTGCAGATGCAGGGTGCGGCGTACGGCCAGCAGGCCCAGGGCCATGAGGACGGCGCTGATGACACACGGACTCCGGGGACACGGGCCGTCCGATCGCACGAGGGAGGTGCGATCGGCCAGGGAAAGACGCGGGGTGGCGTGGTCAGCGGCGGGTGAAGCGGTAGCCGGCGTGGTGCAGGCTGCCGTCCTGGAATTCGCCGAAGGCCCAGAAACCCAGGTCGTCGAGGTAGTCGATGCGGTTACCGGTGATCCAGTAGCGGCCCTGGTAGGCGCTGGGGCGGCCCCCGCGCGCCTCGTCGTAACGCCCGTCGGGCAGCAGCTCCTGGCGCACGAAGTCGTCGTCGTCAACCCACGTCCCCAGGAAGGGATGCGTCGGGTCGTGGGCGGGAGCACCCGCGGGGGCCGGTTTGGTGGTGGTGTCGGCCGCGTCGAGGGGGCGGCCGTTCCAGAGGCGGACCTGCCCGCCGGTGACCAGGAGGTCGAGGTGGCTGCCGCGGTCCGGAGCTGCGCCGGCGGGGGCTTCGGGCGTATCGGCCAGGCGCAGGACGGCGATGTCGGCGGCTTGGCCGGGGGTGAGGGTGGTGCTGGTGTGTGCGGCGGTGAAGTCGTAGGCGGCGGGCAGGACGAGGGTGTCCGCGCAGTCGATGACGATCATGTTGTCGTCCCCGGCTGCGGTCAGCAGGCCGGGGCCGATCCCCACGATCACGGAGCCGCCGATGAGGACGTCGGCTTCCTGCCAGTCGCCCAGCAGCGGGTCAGCGGTGATGACCGTGCCGCCGGTCAGCAGGAGCGGGCGTCCTTGCGGGTCACGCAGGGCGCGCAGGACCTCGTCGTCGCGGTGCGGCGCCGTCCAGGGTGTGGTGGCCATGTCGGTGTCTGCTTTCGGTCTCGTCGGTGGTGCTGGGTGAGGCCCTGATGTCGGGGCGCGCGGGCGCGGGCGCCGTCGCGTCATCTCTCCCGCGAAACGAGGGCGCACGGCCTCCGCTCTGCGGGCCGGGTGAGGTGGCGCACCGCTTGCCCGAGGCCCGGGAGAGGTGCTGCCCAGGTCCTCGAAGCGAAGGGGTGGTGCTCAGGCCGCGGGGGTGTTGAGCACGTATGCGCGGGAGGCATGGACCTCCTCGCGCAGAGCGGGCAGGTCGACGTCGAGGACCTGGCCGTTCCATTTGCGAGCTTCGCCGCTGATGAGGACGGCGCTGATGTTGCGCGCGTCCGAGCCCAGGACGATGGTGCCGACCGCATCGTTGAGCGGCATGTTGTTGAGGTCTTCCGCCTGGATGACCAAGAGGTCGGCCTTCCTGCCCGGGGTGAGCGAACCGGTGACGCCGTCCAGGCCGTTGGTACGGGCGCCTTGGAGGGTCGCAAAGTCCAGGACGTCGTAGGTGGTGATCCGGGCCGGCTGCTGGTCGGTGCCGTAGACCGCGTTGACCGCGCGCATGCGCTGGATGGCGTGTAGGGCCCGCATCTGCGTGAACATGTCGCTGGCCAGGGCCACCTCGACGTCGATGCTCAGACCGGGCCGCACCCCCACCGCCAGGGCCTCATCGATCGCGGGGATCGCACTCTCCAGCCCGATCTGCGCGTCCGAGGTGGGAGCCAGAGCGATGGTCGTCCCGGTCCTCCCGATGGCCTCCCACGCCTGGGGAGTCAGGCCGGTGGCGTGGATGAGGGTGAGGTCCGCGCCGAGGATGCCGTCCTTCTCCCAGCCCAGGACGGCCTGCGAGGAGGAGGGACCGAACACGGCATCCACGCTCACACCGATACCCAGCTCCTTCGCTGTGCGGGCGAGTTCGGGGCCGTAGGCGAGTGCCGGCCCGGCGATCTCATCGGTGGCCAGCGCGGCCAGACGCAGGGTCAGCAACTGGTCATCGCCGGCGAAGTACTTCTCCATGATGCGGGTCAGGTCGCCTGGCCACTGCTTGTCCCAGTCACCGAAGTGCGGGCTCATGGCGGCGTGCACGCCTCGGATACCGGTGTCGATGAGAGCCTGGATCGCGGCATCGGAGTGCTCGGCGGTGCGTGAGTTGTGGGAGAAGTCGAGCATGCAGGTGATGCCGCTGTCGATCGCCGTCAGAGCGGCCAGCTTCGTCCCGACGTACATGTCGTGGGGCCGGTAGACCGTGGCGTAACCGGAGAGGGTGGACATGACGTAGGCGCCGAGGTCGTCGACATCCGGCATGATCCGGCGCAGCTGCGTCTCCCAGGCGTGCCGGTGGGTGTCGACAAAGCCAGGGGCCAGGATCGTGCCGGTCGCGTCGACGACCACAGCTCCCTCCCGGCTCAGGCCGGGGCCGACAGCGAGGATCGTGTCGCCTTCGACGAGCAGGTCTGCGCCGTGCAGGACACCGGAGTCGGGGTCCATGGTGACGATGGTCGCGCCGGTGAAGAGGACGCGCCGCTTCGGGTCGGTGGATCGGCGCTGAAGCTGTTCGAGCACGGCGGGGCTGGTGGTGCCAGAGGTGTTCAAGGGGATCCTGTTCGTCATGTCAGGGCGGTAGACCCTTGCGGGGTGAGCGATGACCTCAGCTTCGGCCCAGCCGTCGGCGGCAACCAGGCCACCAGCTACCCAGGTACAGCACACCCGGGCTCACCATCACCCTGCGACACCACGACGCGTGGGAACCGGTCGCCGCCGTGCTCGGCACCTCCGCGCCGGCCGCTTCACACCCCGTCGCGGACTCTGCTGCGCTATTCGGTCATGCGATGAGCCGGTAGCTGGGACGGGTGAGGCAGCTGGTGCGGGAGAGGGCGGGCGGGGTGTCTTCTGTGCTCCCGAACCCCGGCGCGCTACCGGCTCCAGCCGGGTCGTGCGGGGCACAGTGCCCGATCAGACCCGGGAGTCGTGGAGACCGGCCCCGGCCGTGACGGTGTGCCAGGCCACCCGCCTCTGGTCGCCGGCCTCGACGCAGCCGGCCGCGTGGTCGCCCGGCCCGGCGCTCACCACCTCGAAGGCGGCCTCCTCGCTCGCCTGACACCCCGGGCAGAGGTACGACGTCGCGACGCCCTGGGCCCGCACATCCATCCTGTCGGCGATTTCGGCGGCGCCGGCTCGGTTGCGTCCGCAGCGTGAGCAGCGGTCCGGCGCGAGAGTCCACGATCCCATGGCCACGCCCTGCCTGCCGTGGAGCCGACGTTCGGCCGCATTGGTCACTTCAAGTGCCTGGGCAATTGCGGAGTGGCATCCCTCTCCCCTGCCTGACCGTGTGTCAAGAATCCCTGACCAGGATCGGGCTCGTTGAGGTTCCCTGACACCCGATCGGTTGGCAGCACCGTCCCCCCGCCAACCAGCCACGGGGCTTGGGGTCGGCGGGCAGGGTGGCGGACTCGAGGCCGGCGGTGGGTGGAACCGTCGCCGACAGCACGTGGATCTCCTTGCGGTAGGCCGCCCCGACCGGCGGTCCGGGCCAGGCCGGGCCTGCGGTCGGAGGACTGCGGTGCCTCCCGTAGGCTCCTCGGATGTCCTACGGGGTGGATGCGCGAGAACTGTACGAGGCCCTGGCGTGGTACGAGGGGAGCCAGCCGTACGAGGCGGTGTTCCTGCCGTGGCTGGAGCGGGCCCGCGGCGGCTACCGGGACTGGCTGGCCACGGCTGCCGTGGACTGCTCGTGGTGCACCAAGCCGGGCGGGCAGGAGCTGGTGTGGGAGCTCTACGCCCTGCAGCGGGTCAGCGACCGGCTGCTGCTCGCCTTCCAGCCTCCCGCCGACGAGCCCCTCGGCCCGGACCCGCAGCCCATGCTCTCCCAGCGCGAGTACCTCGACCTGTTCACCTCGCTCGGCCTGACGCCGTTCGAGGACGGCAAGGCGTTCGACCCGTTCCTCCACGAGATCGTCGAGGTCGAACAGGCCGAGGACCCGCACGCGCCAATCGAGATCACCGCGATCGTCTGGCCCGGGCTGATGCTCGGCGGGCTGCTGTTCAACCGGGCGGGCGTGCGGATCCGCGCGGGCGTCGAGCACGCGCAGCACGGCGTCGCGGACCGCTCGCCGCTGTACTGGGTCTTCCGGCGCCGCCACCGTCCCACGATCGACCTGTCCCAGGGCTGGGGCGGCAACTCCCAGTGGCGCACCGACTTCCGCCTCGACTACCGGAGTCCGGCTGGCGATCGGCTCAACGTGACAGGACACCGACCGATCGACGGCGACGCCGACCTGCACCCCGACCACCCGCACAACCTCAGCCCCGAAGAGCGGCTCCTGACACCAGGCGAGCGGCGGGATCTGCTGCGCCACCGCTGTCTCCTGCGCACGCCCGCAGCCACCGACGCGCTGAACGGATCACCCGGCTGGCAGCGTGAGCTGCTGCCCTTCGACTGGCGGCTTCCGGACCCCGAGGCCTGACCACGAGCCGACTCCCCCAGAAGGGCCTACGGGGGCCCGCGATGTCGTGCGGCCGCGGCCGGACAGCACCCGCTCCCCGCCCCGGGGGCGGTGAACCAGAGCGGGCCAGGGCCCCTTTCCGCCTCCCGGCCCTGCCCGCCGGCTGGCTGGCTGGCTGCGGGGCGTGCGCGGGGTTCAGGGGATGAAGTGGGCCGCGAGAAGCCCCCGGCCGGCATCTGTCGCGGCGCGCCAGAGCGGGGGGAGGCCGTCGAGGAGCGCGTCGAGGTCGTCCTGGGCGCATTCGTCGCGCAGGGCCGCGGTCAGGAGCTGCGCGGCGTGGCGCCGGGTGGCCGGTGTCCAGGTGAAGGCGCGTTCGATGTCGGGCAGGGTGTGGCGGACCTGGTCGGGGGTGAGGATGAAGTCGCCCATCCAGCCGGGCAGGTGAGCGAAACACTCCGGTCCCAGGGCATAGGCCAGGCCTGCCGCCGGGTAGCTGTTGCGGGCGGCGACGGCAAGGTAGGGCAGGGAGGGGTCGCGGCCGTGTTCCCAGGCCTCGTAGACGAGGCAGATCTTCTCGTCCAACACGCACGGGGCGGCGCTCTCGACGAAGTCGTGCCGGCCGGCTTCGGTGCTGCCGCTCGCCCGCCAGCGTTGGAGGAAGGCGAGGGAGTCGGGATCGGTTGCCTGGGCTTCGATGGCGGGCGCGAAGTCCGGTACGTAGCGCATGATGGCATCGGCCCGCATCGGGACCACGCACCACATCCCCAGGAAGCTCACGCCCGTTCCCCCTTCTCCGCATCGCCGGCGACGATGCTGCCAGCACGCTGTGACACCAAGCCCTCGTGTCGCCCCTCCCCCAGCGCGCCGGCTGTGCCTGATGCCCTGTCACCCAGGATCCCGGGACGGGAGAGCGCCCCGGGCGCCTGCGGCTCCCGGTGCACCATCAGGCGCGCCGACTGGTCGCCACGCTCCGTTGTGCTGGTTGCGGCGGACAGGGTGTGCGAGGTCACCCGAGCGACAACCCTCGTCCCTCCGCCATACGCAGGCCCCTGGCTCCAGGCCGGCCAGTGCAGGCACACCTGGAAATCTCCACGTGCCGGTCGGGGCTTGTCCCTGCGCGGCGTCGCCGGCCATCCTCTGGTGCATCCCAGTCCGCGGGATCCCGCCGCGTCGCCAAGCCGAGCGCATCGCGGGGCGATCGCGCCGTGCAGGCCTCCCATACCAGGGCCCCGCGCGGACACCGCCCGCCAGGCAGCGCCAGGCCGCCCCACTGCTGAGGCGTGGCGTCAACCGGCTCGGGGACCAGGCCCGATCGTCAGCCGTCCTGTGCCAATGCGGGGACGTCGTGCCGGTTGCCGACAATGGCCCGGCCACAGCCCGGCGGCAGACGGTCCACCACCATCGCCACAGCTGCCTCAGCGGTATCAGCCTCACCGACAAACTGCAGTCTGGACGGGCCTGCCACGACGAAGCCTCCGCCCAGTCGTGGGGCGATGTAGGGCACGTCCCACGTGCAGGGGTGCTCGGTGCACCGGCTGAAGTGCAGCTCCCACATGCCGACCCACGGGAAGAGCTGCCGCAGTCTGGGCTCCACGTAGGCGGCGCGCAGCAGATCACCGTCCACGCGATCCGAGACCAGGAGCTTCGCCCACTCTGCCTCGACGACGTCCTGCGCCCTGGTCGAATCCATGGGAGAAGGGTGCCAGAGCCTTCAATCGACCGATGGGGCGGCGACGCCCACCGGGACGGCGCCCCACCACCACCGCGGTTGAGCCAGAGCCTGTTCCTGTGGGCAGAGCTACTGCCCCTAGCCGAACCTGTGGCCCCGGCCTCCCACCGCCGCCAGCTGGAGTGGTATGCAGACGGTCCGGAGAACCATCAGGTTGTGACGGAGGGTGTGCGGTGAGCGAACGGTGGCCCGGGCTTGCGGACGACGGCGCGCAGCTGGCGGCACTCGGACTGCTGCGGATCGCTGGCGACACCCTGGCGCAGCGCACTCGCCCTACCGAGGCCTGGGAGCAGCGGGCGGGCGGGTTTCTTCGGGCGTGGTCGGTGGGCGCGTGCGACGGTGACGCGGGCGGGGCGCAGCCGGCGGCGGTCGCGTTGGCGTTGACGTTGGCTCGGTGGCAGGCGGTGCTGGTGTTGGAGTTGCATCAGGGCGATGCTGCGGGGGCGCGGGTCTGGCTGGGTGAGGTGGCGACGACGGCCGGCGAGCGGGCGCGGCGGGTGGGTGCGTCGCGTCCGGTGATGCCGGTGGTGATGGCGTTGGTGTGGTCCGGCATCGATGCGGTCGCCGCCGGCGGGCCGAGGTCGGTGCAGGTGGGCGTGCTCGATGCCGGGCAGGCCGTGCGGGTGGTCGAGCGGCGCGAGGCGTTCCTGCGGCGTGAGAAGGACCACGCGGCCCTCGTCCTGGCCGCGGCTGAGGCCACCGCGGCCGTCCCTGCTGAACTCATGGGCCACGCCCCGGGGCGGGTGCGGGCCTGGCTGGACGAACAGACGGGCCGCCTGCTGGCCCAGGCACCCACCAGCGCTGCGCCCTGGTGGGTGCCCGACTACCTCGTCGCCAGCTGATCTGCCGGCTTCTCGCCCCCGCGCGCCCCGCTGGGAAAAGCGTCAGACCATGTGATCACGACCGCTATACTGGTGTCACCGACGCGGGGTGGAGCAGCTCGGTAGCTCGCTGGGCTCATAACCCAGAGGTCGCAGGTTCAAATCCTGTCCCCGCTACGAGAGTTGGGGTCCGGCACTGCCGGGCGCCCCAACTGGTTTTCCGGCCGACGGCGCAGTCCCGCTCGCACGCCTTGCCGCCGGTTCAGCGCAACGGCTGACCGCACCGGTGGAGCGACCTCCTCCGCATGGCGGCTCTCTCACCCACACCTGCACGGGCAGCAGGCGGTCAGGCACCTTTCCGGGCCCGGTCCTGCGAGCGCACCATCAAGCGTCTGTTTCTGAGGGCCGACTCCAGGCTCTTCGCCCTGCCCACCGCCTGACGGCCCCTACGATCCCGGCCCAACCGCCCGTCAGGTGATGTCGAAGTCGGCCCACTGCAAGCCGGTGATGTCGGCGAGCAGACCACTCGCACGGCGCCCCTTGACGCGGAAGTAGTGCTCCTGGAGGCCGTCGGCCAGGATGCGTTCCTGGCTGCGGGGAGTGGCGCCGGCGTCGACGGCGGTGAACGGGCGCTGGGCGACGCCACCAGGCAGGTGCTGGGTGATAGTGCGCATCCGCAGGTCGTCGGCCGAGCCGGCCGCGGACTGGTAGCCGAACTGGGCCTGGATGTGCAGCAGGAAACCGCGCTGCTCGGCTGCCCTTGCCCCCTTCAGCGTCTACGGTGGCGGGGTCGTCTGGTTGTGGTGTCCGGGGCCCGCGCTAGCATGCGGCGTTTTGGAGGCCTCATGACTTTTACCGTTCCGCCGCCGCCACTCGACATCGCGGCGCACTTCCCGGACCTGCTGCCGCACGCACGAACCACGACCTTGCTGTATCCGCGTGCCGGCTCCCCCGGGCGACAGCAGAGTTCGCTCGGCGGACCGCTGCTGTGGCCGGCCGACGAGCCGTGGCCGACGTGTGCCGCACCGGAGCACTACAACCCCGCGCGTGGATGTGCGGTGGTGGGTCCGGACCCCGTGGCCATGGTGCCCGTGCTTCAGCTGTTCGCCACCGATGTTCCGGCGCTGAGGTTTCCGGCCGGAAGCGATGTCCTCCAGGTGCTGTGGTGCCCGCTGATCCACTCCGAGCACGACCAGTGGTCGCCGGTGCCCGTCCTGCGGTGGCGCTGCGCCACGAAGGCCGGCTCCGGGCCGCTGCTGCAGGAGATGCCGCAGCCGTACGACTTCGACGACGAGTACGTGCCCCGGCCCTGCGTGATACACCCCACCGAGACGACCGAGTACCCCAACTGGGACATGCCCGAGCACCTGTCCGAGCGCGTGGGCGAGTGGAGCGACGAGGTGGAGCAGAGCACCGGCATCTCCTACTACGACGCGTTCACCACGAACCAGAGCAAGGTCGGCGGCTATCCGGGCTGGACCCAGCCCCCCAGGTGGCCCCACTGCGCCTGCGGCAAACAGATGGAGCACCTCCTGACGATCTCTGCCAGCGAGTCGTGCGGGCGATGGCTTCCCCTCGGGGAACGCAGCCGTCCCGGCTGCGGGTGGGAGCCGTCCGACAGCCGGCAGGACATCGGCCACGCCATGGACATGGGTGACCTGGGCGGCGTGTACGTCTTCATCTGCCACACCTGCCCCGGCTGGCCCACGATCCACCGCTACGACTGCTGAGCCTCGGTGGTCCCTCCGGCGACCTGGTCACCCTCGTAAGCGTCACCGGGCTCGGGGAGGCTGGCTGGGCTGGTGTCCGGTCCGCTCCAGGGTCCGTGAGAGTCCTCGCGCGGGATCCACAGCAGGGGTTGCAGCAGGCGACAGGTTTCCTCGACGCCCTCCTCCCAGGGGAAGCGGCCCTGCTTGTCGGGCCAGAACATCTGCGTGACGGGCCACGGCGGGCGCTGGTAGAAGTCGATGCCGGCGCCGAAGAAGCTCAGGTACCAGCTCGGGTGAACGGGCCGGATCGCCACCGGCACACCGCCGCCGAGCACGTCCTCTCGCCACTGGTCCGGCTCCAGTGGGTGCCCATCGCGGATCCGGTGACCGAGAGTGTTGACGATTTGCATTCCGGTCTGCATGGGAATCCCGAAGAAGCTGACCTCGGGGCTGCGCAGGGTGTGCCAGAGGCCGATGGAGTACGACCAATCGCCAGGCAGGTCCCCTCCGGACATGACCCCCTGGACGTGCCAGTCGTAGGTTCGAATGCTCTCCGCGATGCGGCTGTCACGCGCATCCCAGGTGGAAGGTGCGCTGTTCGTGTCGCAGAGCAGGCAGCCGCAGTCAGGAAAATCCATGCTCGCGAGCCTACGATCCGCGACCGACACCGCCACCAGCCGGGGCGGCGCGCGGCCCACACCCCGGACCTGACCTCGGGACCCGGCTGTGGTGGTCAGTCAAACCATCACCAGGAGCCAGGAGCTTTCCGGGCATCCAGCCAGGCACGGTGCTCACCATCTGCGGTGACGCCCAGCCCGAAGGTCAAGGCCATCCGCCCCGACGGGGAGGCCCATATGCGCCGCTGCATCGCCGACGACCAGAGCGGGTTTCAGGCCGTCCTTCTCGAAACGCCGCGCAGCCCCGCTACGGACACGAGGGCCACCACCCACTGGTCAGGCGCGCGTGGGCGGCCACGGACCGACGGGCGGCGGCCCGGGCAGCCGTCGGCGCGCCGCAACGACCAGCGCGGCCAAGGCTGTGACCACATAGCCGGCCAGGGCCAGGGCGCCGAGATCCGTGAACAGGCTCGCCGTGTCGGGCGACAGCTCGCGGTGCCCGTTCAGCACGGACAGCGGGGCGTAGGAGTAGGAGTCGCCGGCGTCGGGCAGCAGCAGCGCGAAGGTGAGCAGGAAGGCGTCGGCGGCCAGGAACAGCACCACCAGCGGCGCGTGCAGGCGTCCGTCGGGCAGTGGGACCAGGGCCGCTCCGATCAGTGGCAGCGCGATGGCAGCCGCGCCGATCCCGCACGTGAACACGACTGCGAACATGAACAGCCACCCCATGGCCTGGGTCCGCAGGGCGAACGCGGTCAGCAGCACGGTCAGCTGCAGGAAGATGTTGGCACCCCGTGACATGCCGGCCATCATCCCAGCGACGCCTGAAAACCCGTACGAGTTTTCGACATGCCGCAGTCATGCTGTGACCGAGGAGGTTCACCGGGTTGGGTAGTCCGCCAGCTGTCTTGCAGGCATGATCGTTGGATGCCTTTTCTCGGACTGGTGAGTATCGTCGTGCGTGACTACGATGCGGCGATCGCCTTCTATGTGGACGTTCTCGGCTTTGAACTCCTGGAAGACACGCGTCTCGACGACAGCAAGCGCTGGGTGGTCGTTGCCCCTCCTGGCGCCCAGGAAACCGCTGTGCTCCTGGCGAAGGCCGTGACCGGCGAGCAAGAAGCCCGTGTCGGGGACCAGACCGGAGGCCGTGTCGGCTGGTTCCTGAACACCAAGGCCTTCGACCGCGACTACACACGCATGAAGGCGGCCGGCGTCATGTTCGAGGAAGCCCCCCGCCACGAGCCGTACGGCACAGTCGCCGTCTTCCGGGACCTCTACGGAAACCGGTGGGACTTGATCCAACTGAGCCAGACCACCGCTCCCGAGACCTCCGACGACGCATCGTGACGGGTCGGCTTTCCGGCTCCTCAGGCGACCAGGAGCGGGCCTGCGCCCCAGCCAATGCCCTTCCCGCTCCGAATACGGGCGCGCTCTTTGCGTTGGGCGCCCAGGACGTCAGGGTGGCTGGCGTTGGCGTTACGCGCAGGACCTTCCTGCCGTTACCGGGTGCCTGGCCCGCCGTCCGTCCCGGCTCGTCCCGGCTGTCCCCCCGGTCACGAACCCTCCGGGCCTCCCTGAGATGATCTCCGCCGTGACGAGCAACATCCGCCGCGCCGCCGGCACCAGAACCCTCGCCGACAACCTGCTCTCGATGTTCGGCCTCCGACGGCTGAGCACGGAGCAGGACCTGGCCGACCTTCAGGCAGGCACCACCTTGCAGGTGTTCTGCTCGAGCCCCACGCTGGGCACGGTCAAGATGCTGTCGATCGGGAAGGGACGCACCGTTCCGCAGGCGGCCTTGGGCCACCTGTACCTCGCAGCCGACACGGTGACCTGGCGCAACCAGCGCACCGGCGAGAACGTCGCTCTCCGGGGACCGTTCCGCCTGTCGGAGTCGGAACAGAAGACCCCGCACCCCAAGATGGCCCGCTTCGACCTGACGGCCGGCGACGGGCAGCACGTGATCGTGATACCCAAGGCCGACGTCGCCCTGGTCACGCGGGTATTGACCCCGGCCGATCGGTAACCCGTCGGCGGGCGGCCCTGCCCGCAATCGCGAACGACCGGCCTCCCACATCGCCCCAGGCGCTCCTGGAGGTTGGTGCGGGAGTCGGTGTTCGTCGCGACCTCGGGCTACCCGCAGGCTCAGAGCTGCCACCGTGCTTCCGGCCGTCGGGGCCAACGGCCCACCGGCGGTTCGCCGAGTGGAGCAAGGCCCGGGTGGGCCCGGGTATGGGCCAAGCTCCACCGGGTCCCCCTGGCTGAACGGCCTCCGCCGACTCCACCGTCGCTACGAACGCAAAGCCGAGCACCTCGCCGCCTTCGCCAGCATCGCGGCTGCCCTGATCTGTCACCATCGAGTCGCCAAGTGTGACGACTTCTCATGGTGTCAGCACGTGATCGGTCGCCGCTCGCAGGCCCTTCAGGATGCCTCACCCTGAGCTGGGCACTGCCAGTCGGCTGCGTCGATCGCATGGCCCGCCATGTCGGCAAGGTGGAAGCAGTGGCCGTTGGCCCACACCGTGACCGAATCCGGTCGATGCATGATCTGGAAGGGCTCGTCCCCACGCAACGTCCCGGACCAGGAACCGTCCGCCGCCGGTGAGTGGGTGACAACAACGCAGGTCTGCTGCCGCTGGATCTGGTAGGTGTCCGCCCAGGGCTCCACGGTCAGCTCCAGCGGCGTCTCACCGTCGTTCGTGACCAGCAAGCGCGCGGTGGCCCCGGCGAACATCCAGCACCTCTCCTTGCATCTGTGGGTGATCTTCTGACGAGCACCTTCCGCGGGTGCACATGGCCCGATCTTCACACACAAGGTCAGATGCGCCCGCACCGTCCCCGTCAGCTGCCACCGCGAGCCTTCCAAGTGAGATCGCTTCCAAGCACCCCGCAGAAGCAAGGCCGGTGCAGAACGGAGCGCGCGGGTCGGGCACGGTGTTGGTCGGCACCAACAGGCCCAGTTCGAGGCTGCTGTCCACCACCGCCGTGATATTGCCGGGGCCGGCGGGGCGAGCCCGGCCGGTGGTCGCGACCGGTGGCTTACGCCCTCAGTGCCACGATGAGCACGTCAACGACCCCCACGCTGGCCATCTGACGAGCACGCGGACCACGCCGCGTCCGTTCCCGGCGCGAATCCGGCGTCACCGGCGACCGCGGGGACGCCGCGGCCTCCGGGGCCGCGCGCCGCCACCTTCCACTATCGTCTCCAGGCCGAGCGACGGTACGGGGGCTGGGTGAACCCGGCCGACCGGCGGACCGGCGCGATCGCGGACGCGTGCCACGGGTTGGTCAGCGTCTCCGAGAGCGAGCTTGCCGCGATCGCCGACCAGGTCATGGAGCGCGCCGGCACGAGTTGGTCGGAGCATCGAGGTTGTTCTTCCGCATTTGTCGGCCGTTGTAGTCGAGTTCGTACAGCAGTCGGCAGCCGAGATCGTCCTTCACGCCCATGCGCGTGCGGCTGGTGGGGTGTGCCCGCGGTGCCGGAGGTCGTCGCGGCGTGTACACGGTCGCTACGTCCGTCGTCTGGCGGACGCGGCGATCGGAGGCCGGGCTGTGTTCATCGAACTACTGGTCCGCCGCTTCCGCTGCCTGAACACCGCTTGCGCCGCGGTGACGTTCGCCGAGCCGATCGAGGGGCTGACCACCCCACACTCCCGCAAGACCCGTTGCTGCGGTCGGTCGTGCTGTCCATCGCCTGCACGCCCGCCTGCACGCCCGCCGGCCGTCCTGGTGCACGCCTGGCAGCGCGGCTCGGCATCCGCGTCGCGAAGGCCACCCTGCCGCACCTGCTTCGCTCGATGCCAGAGCCTTCAGCAACGACCGTGCGAGTGCCTGGGGTTGACGACTTCGCGCTGCGCAAGGGCAACTCGTACGCGGCGATGTTGGTGGACCTGGAGGCGCGTCGACCGATCGACGTGCTGCCGGGATGGGAAGCCGAACCCCTGGCCGGGCCCAGCCAGCGATGCGAGCCGGCCCGTCAGCCCTCCAGAGGGGATCTGCGATGTCCTCGTCCGCCCGAGGCGCCTGGTCACCCACACCACGGACCGCTACACGGCGGACGGGATCGACCCGTGGTGGGCACCGCAGCGACAGATCACCTGGCAGCGCACCCACGGCGCGCCCCGGCCGTGGGGGCTTGCCGCCGGCCGCCTCGAGTGGGCGCAGCTGCCCGGGGGGACCGAGTTCGAGGGCGAACACCTCGGTCGCCGGATGGGAGCGCAGCGCGGCGGCTGGGCGGACCTGGTGGAGGAGCAGCGCGGGCTGCTGCCGGCGCTGGGCATCAGCCAGGCTCCGGTGCTGGCTGCCGAACGGCCCGTGGCGGCGGTCAAGGTGGCCGGGCGGCGCAGTCAGGCGCAGCGGTTCCAGCAGGGCCTGGATGCCCTGGCGCTCTCTGCGTCGCGCGTGAGGGCCATGCGCGGGTACCCCGTGCCCACCGCGGAGCCGACGTGGCGCTGGGGGTGTGGTTGAACAGCACCAGGCTCGCAGGGACAAGCTGAGCGCCGAGCAGCGCAAGCAGCTGGCCGCGCTCGGGGTGGCCTGGTGACCGGTTCCCCGGGCAGTGCGGCGGCCGGCGCGCCCTCGGAGGGCCGCGCGGAGGCGGTGCTGCGGGCGCAGGTGGCCGGCGGGCGCCGGGACCACCGCGTGTTCCGGGTCCTCCTCCGCCGGTCCGGCCGACGGGCGTGGGCAGGGATGCCCCCATACCGGGCATTGGCCGGCCCAGGGCTGGGCGTTGGCCCTGGCCGGGTAGGCGACGAACGAGCTGGGCGCGGACGTAGGCGCGCGGCAACCGGAGGCGGCCGAGGTGGTGAGCCGACGGGCCCGCGAGCTCGGCGCTCAAGCGGCGAAGCTCGCAGTACCCGGCCCGGCACAGCAGGCCGAACGGGCCACCGCCAAGGCCTGGGAGGACGGCGACTGGACAGCGACTGGACGGCCGCGGTGGCCGCCTGGCGAGCCCTCGGACAGCCGTACCCGCCGGCCCGGGCCCTGCTGCGGGTGGGCGCGGCGGGGCCGGCCGCCGGCGACCGCACCTCCCGCACCGAGGACGCGGACTCCGCCGCGCCCGCTACCGCCGAGCCGTCGAGCCCGGCGCGGACAGGGCGAGTTCCACCGCGTGCTCGACGTGCAGGCGGGTGGTGTCGAAGAGCGGCACCGGCGTGTCGGCCGGGCCGATCAGCAGCGGGATCTCGGTGCAGCCGAGGACCACACCCTCGGCACCCTCCTTGGCGAGGGCCGCAATGATGCGCGTGAACTCCCGCCGCGAGGACTCCAGGATTCGCCCCCGGGTCAGCTCCCCGTAGATGACCTCGTGGACCACCGTACGGTCCGGCCCGTCCGGGGCGAGGACCTCGATCCCGTGCTCCGCCATCCGGGCCCGGTAGAACGCGCCCTCCATGGTGAACCGCGTCCCCAGCAGGCCGACCGTGTGCATGCCGGCTGCACGGATCCGCTGCGCCGTTGCGTCGATGATGTCCACGAACGGGATTCCGATCGCGGCGGCGATCTCGCCCGCGACCCGGTGCATCGTGTTGGTACACAGCACAACCAGCTCCGCCCCAGCCCGCTCCAGGCTCACCGCGGCCTCGGCGAGCCGCCCGGCGGCCTCCTGCCAGTCGTCGGCCCGCTGCATCGCCTCGATCGCGGCGAAGTCCACCGTGACCATGACGCTCGGCGCACAGTGGTGCCCGCCCAGTCGCTCGCGGACCAGCTCGTTGAGGAGCCGGTAGTACTCCGCCGAGGACTCCCAGCTCATCCCGCCGATCAGTCCGATGGTCCGCATGCTTCCTCCCGAATTCCCGAAGCGCCGAAGTGCCGAAGTCCCGGAGCTCGGAAGTCCCGGAGTTCGGAAGTCCTGGAGTTCGGCTGATGTCCGGGCTCCAGCCTGCTTCGCGGCCGGCACCCGCGGTAGCCCCGTGACCCTTGGCCGCCCCCCAAGGGATACTTGGGGCCGTGGACACGCATCGCCTGCTGATCTTCCGCGAGGTCGCCCGCACCGAGTCGATCGCAGCGGCGGCCCGCAAACTCGGCTGGACCCAGCCCGCCGTCAGCCAGCACCTGCGCCACCTCGAACGCCAGGCCGGCCTGCCCCTCGTGGTCCGCCACTCCCGCGGCATCAGGCTCACCGAAGCCGGCGCGACCCTGCTGCGCCACGCGGACGCCATCGCCACTCGTCTGCACGCGGCCGAGGACGACATGGCCGCGCTCGCCGACCTCAGCGCCGGCACCGTCCGCCTGGCGGCCTTCCCCTCCGCGAGCGCCACCCTCGTGCCGACCGCCATGACGGACCTGGCCCGCCGCCACCGCGGCCTGGAGATCCGCCTGACCCAGTGCGAACCCCCTGCGGCCGCCGACCTGGTGACCAGTGGAGAGGCCGACCTCGCGGTCCTCTTCTCGCACGACGACCGGCCGCCGGACCACGGTCCCGACCTCCAGGTGATCCCGCTGACCACCGACCCGGTGCGCCTGGTCGTCCCCACCGGCCACGCCGCCGTGACCGCCGCCGAACCCCTGACGGTCCTGACCACCACCCCGTGGATCGCCGGCTGCCCGGGCTGCGCCGCCCACCTCACCCGCACCTGCGAGCTCGCCGGCTTCACCCCCGACATCCGGCACAGCACCGACGACTACGTCGTGATCCAGAACCTGGTCGCCCGCAACCTGGGCGTCGCCCTCCTGCCGCAGCTGGCCCTCGACGCCTACCGCCACCCCGACGTCCAGGTGCGCCCACTCGGCACCGCCGACCGGACCCACTACCTGCTCTGCCACCGCGAAGCCCTCCAGACCCCCTCCGTCACCCAGACCACCCGATCCCTCCAACAGGCAGCCGCCGCCCGCCAGAAGCCTGACGGGCTATCACGATCCAGGTGTACGACACCCGGTTGAACCAGGTGTTGATCCTGCTGTCGGGCGTGGGCCGGGTGGCCTACGCCCGTCCGGGTGACAGGCGTCCGTCGAAGGTGATGTCGAAGGCGTTGAGGGCGGCCATCCAGCGGTTGCTCCAGCGTTGGCGGCCGCGTCCGGTGGGGTCGAGCGCGAGGGTGGCCAGGTGGAGCCGTTGAGGGCGGCCTGCTTGTTGGGGAAGTGGCCGCAGGCGCCGGCGGCCCTGCGGTGGCGGGAGTTGAGGCTCTCGATGGCGTTGGTCGTACAGATGATCTTTCGGATCTCAGCGTCGACCGCCAGGAAGGGGACCATCTCGGACCAGGCCCGCTCCCACAGTCGCACGACGGCCGGGTAGGACGCTTCCCACGCAGCGGTGAACTCGGCGAACCGGCTCCAGGGCCGCGGCCTCGTTCGGCGCGGTGTAGACGGGCTTGAGGTCGCGGGCGACGCCGCTCAGTCCCGCTTGGAGGTGTAGCGGACGGAGTTCCGCAGCACGTGGACGATGCACGTCTGCACCACGCTCTGGGGCCGGACCTGGCCGACCGCGCCGGACGCCGACCACCCCCAGGCCCGCCGTCTGCTCCCGCTCCAGGACGTCCACCACCACGCGGCGGTCCATCACCGCCTGCCTCCGGCCGGGCGGCACTGCTGTCGGCCCCGGGCGGCACCGCTGAGGCGGTGCTGGCGGTGACGCTGACGGTCGCTAGGATCCACGGCTGATCAGTGTCGACCACGGGAGCAGGCGGATGTCCGAGCAGGAGCCGGAGCAGGACCAGGACCAGGACCAGGAGCAGCCGGGCGTCGTTGACGGGGATGCCGCGGGCCCGAGCGGCCGGGCCCCCCTGACCGCCCGATTCACCGGGCGCAAGGGGCGGCCGGCCGCGGTCGCCGCAGGGGCGCTGGCACTGGCCGCAGTAGCCGGCTGGCTGGCGGTGGGCGCGGGTTCCACCACGGCGGCCAGCCACGGGGCGCTCCCCGCCGCCACCGACGGTTCGCCCTCGGCCGCGGCGCCCGACCCAGCTACCCCACCGTCCGCCTCACCCGCCGTGAGCGCCGAGCCGTCCACCTCCCCCACCGCCCCGTCGGCCTCACCGTCCGCGTCGCCGCCGGCCGACGCGGCCGAGCCGCCCGCCGCTTCGGTACGGCCCACGCCGCGCACGGCCGCACAGCCGCCCACCCGGCTGCAGTCCCTGCCTGCCCGTCCGGCTCCGCCCGTACCCGCGCAGCCCCTCACCCCGGAACAGGCCGCCCGGATCCCGGCCACGGCGCCCCCGCCCAGGTTCACCGTCCCCACCCCGCAGCCGACCAGCTGTCCCCCGGGCCAGGTCCTCCTCCACGAACTCAACGGCACCGCCAGCTGTGCCACCGTCATCACTCTTTCCCCCGCCCCACGCCCCTCGTCGCACTGACCCCCGAGGCCCTGCCGCGTCGAGAGGCGCCGGCCGAAGCCGGGCGCGATGCCGGCACACCGGTGGCCTGGCCAGGTCAGGCCGGGCCGGGCCGGGCCGTCGTCCGGGTCTCCCATCCACGCGGGTTCCGGCGACGGGCCGAGGATCTCCCTGACGTCGCTGCGCGGCAGGCCCGCGAGGAGGGCCAGCTCGTCGAGGTCCAGGCCGTGCCCGACGGCCTGTGCCACGAGCCGGCGGCGCTGATTGTCGATCAGCCCGGCTTCCTCGCCGACGGTGGCGTGCCGGGCCCGCCAGGCCTCGGCCGCGATCCGAGCCCGGTGCGGCTGCTCCACCCCGCCCGGGGCGCGGTCGCCGACGTGGTCGGGGCACCGGGAGCGCGGGCCGGCCGACGCGGCCTCCTCACCATGCGGCGGTCGCCCGGATGCCGGCACACCTCGACGTGCAGGGCGGGATGCGGGCGCTGGACGCGGTCACGCAGTCACGCAGTCACGCGGTCACGCAGTCACGCAGTCACGCAGTCAGCACGGCTCCTCACCCGTCGGGGCCGACTCCTTCACGACACGGAACAGCGTGACGGCGAACCACGGCCCGCCGTACCAGTACCCGGGTCCGAGCGGACGCAGCGTGCCGTGTCCGAGGTGCGCCGTGTAGTCCTTGAGAGCCCACCACAGGTCCGCGACGACCAGCTGCCCACCGGGGCGCAGCACCCGCATCGCCTCGTCCACGGCACTGCGGCGCGCCTCGCGCGAGGGGATGTTGTGGATGGCCATCGCGCTCGTCACCACGTCGAAGGACGCGTCCTCGAACGGCAGCTCGGTCATGTCGGCCGTGTGCACCTCGACCCGGGCGGCGACCCCGGCTGCTGCGCAGTTGGCCAGGGTGGCCTCGGGGTTGTTGCCGCTCTGGTCGCCGGTCCACAGGTCGACGCCGTGGGCACGTCCCTTCGGCAGCCGCGTCGCTGCCGCGGTCAGGACCATGCCGCGACCGCAGCCGAGGTCGAGCAGCTGCTCGCCGCCCTTCAGGCCGATCCGGTTCAGCTCTCGCTCCCAGAAGCGGAGTTTGCCGCGCAGCGTGGTGTGCAGGTACACCCCGGTGGACGCGAGCACCGCCGCGCCGACGGCGGCCGTGGTGGCTCGTCCACGTCGGCTCAGCGGCCACCGGGTGGCGGCGAGGCAGCAGGCGACGCCAACGGCGCCGGTCAGGGCGGGGAACGCCGGAGCGTCGACACCGTAGCGGGGACTGGGGAGAAAATCGTGTGAGTTCGACATATGCGCAGCATCACCAGTGCGGTGGCCGGTGTCTTGAAGAAATGTTCCGTCAGTCGCTCCAGGCCACGCCGTCGACCTCCAGCCAGGGGTCACCCACCACGGTCACCGGGGTCGCCCCGGTCCGCGCCACGATGTCGCGGTTCAGGTGGGACTGGTCGGCGTAGCCGCACTCCGCCGCGACCAGGGTGGCGCGTTCACCGGCGGTCAGACGGTGCACGGCGTGGTCGAACCGGACCAGGTCCGCGGCGCGCTTGGGCGGAAGACCGATCTGCGCCTGGAACCGGGCCCACAGGCGCTTCCGGCTCCAGCCGACCTCAGTCGCCAGGCCCTCGACCTTCACCACACCCTGACTCGCGACGATCCGCCGCCACGCCCACCCCACCTCGGCGTCCACAGCCGGCCCCTCGACGATCCGCCGGGCCAGCAGCGCGTCCGTCAGCGCGAAGCGCTGCTCCCAGGTGGAGGCGTCCTCCAACCCCTCCCGGATCTGCGAGGCCTCCCGACCCCACAGCTCCTCCAGCCCGAACACAGCCCCGTCCAACTCGGCGGGCGAAACCCCCAGCGCGGCACGCGCGACCAGCGGTGACAGCCTCACTTGCACACCTTCGTAACTCCCACCCCGCACCCGCACCGCGCCGGACCCCCCAGCCCCGAGCCCGGCAACGACACTTCCCCGCAGCTGCCACCCACCGTCCTGTTCCACGAACGGCATTCCCGAGCCGAACTCCAGCGCCAGACTCACTGCGGGCTGCGGAATCACCCTCAGATCGATCGGCACCATCCCCCGGTCCCGAAAGCCGGCCATCCGGACCCCGGGCACCTGCAGTGGCCGCTTCGGACGAGCGACCTCCCACATGTCCGTACCGTCACGTTCCCCCGCGCCGGATTGCATACGTCCATGCTAAGGGCTGTCTGACAAATGATCACCTGGCTGGTTCGCGGAGCCGGAGGATCAGGGAGGCCAGGACGACTCCGGCGCGGTAGCGGTCGGCGAGCTTGGGCCCGCTGGAGACGCTGGCCAAGACCGTCGAGGAGGCGGCCCCAAAGAGGCTCGCCAGGTTCTTCAGCAGCAGGTTCCGCGACGCTGACCCGGCCAACAGGTGGAGCGCACGCCTGGAACTCCGGAGACGGTGTTCTCCGCGATCGGGCTGCCCTCGACCTCCTGACGACGGGCTCCCACACCTGGTGGGGCTTCGAAGGCTGGGGCCTGGCCCAGGGCGCCGACACCTCCCGGGGCACCTGACTCCACCCGCGCGGCCTGCCGCCCCGGCACCCCGCAGCGGCGGGCCGCACCCGAGCCCCCGAGCATCGACTCTCAGCAGAGGGATGCTCTGTCCGGTGGACTGGCCCGGTCGACACGCAGTCGCTCGCACGGAGTGACGGTTCGTAGCGAGAGGATGTCTGTTCGGCAAGGCCGAGCGGCAGTCGCCTGCCGTCCGCATCATGGAGGTGGCACCATCAGGAGCAAGCCCCGGATCGGCAGGTGCATCAGCACCACCATCGCTTCGCTCACCGCGGTGACCGTTGCCGCATCCCCGGCGGGGGCGGGGACGGCTTTCGCGAACCGGCCGTGTTTCGATCGCGCGCGAGAGCCCTACACGTCCGTGGTCGACAGCCATCTGCACTTCCGTCCCTTCGGCGGACGGGCGATCCCTTTCGAGGAACTCACCGGCTACCTGCAGAAGAGCGGCGTGCACTACGCGAACGTGTACGGCATCGGGCAGGTGCTGCCCGTGGACTCCAACTGCACCTACTACCTCGACTGCCCCGGCACCCCGGTGCGGCCCCGGATGCGCAACGACTTCGTCAACGCGGAGAACTACCGCGAGGACAAACCCCAGGACCCCAGCCTCACCCTGTCCATGACGTTCATGGACCTGCACCACCCCGAGACCATCCCCGACGGGATCGCGCTGTACGACCGCGAGTTCCCGAACATGTTCCGCTGGGCGGGCGAGGTCAACGTCGTCAAGCAGGCCCTGTTCCCCAACCTCGCCGAGCCGGCGACCAGCCAGGACATCCCGCTCTGGGCGCCGTTCATGAAGGTGCTCCGGGAACGCGGCATCCCCATCACCTTCCACTCCGACCTCGGCAACGACGCGGAGCCGACAAAGTACCTCCACCTGATGGAGGAGATCCTCGACCAGTACCCGGACAACAAGATCGTGTGGGCCCACATGGGGCTGTCGAAGGAACTGGCCCACCTGGATCCCGACACCCACATCCGCATCCTGTCGCGGCTCCTCGACACCCACCCGAACCTGATGGTCGACCTGAGCTGGCGCGTCCTGGAGGACGAGTACTTCAGGAAGCCGGGCCTTCGGGAGAAGTACGCGGCCTTCCTCGACCGGTACCCGACCCGGGCGCTCACCGGAACGGACTTCGTGGCCGCCCGCACCAAGGACTACCAGGTCTACGAGAACGAACTCGAGGTCACCAGCCGGATCAACCTCGCCCTCGACGACGAGGCTTTCCGCGACATCGCGCTCGGCCAGAACTACTTCAGGCTGCTCGGCCTCAAGGACACCGCGCCCCGCATCTGCACCTCCCGCTCGGCACCGAACGCCGCAGTCGACAACCGGCTTCCCGCATCCCCGGCAACCAACACCGCAGCCCAGGCAGCGCCGGCCGCCGAAAGTGACGACTGACCCGGTTCCTGAGAGCGGACCATGCAGGATGGCCCTGACCGGTGCCGGGTGAACGAACCCGCGAGCCGGCCTCCAGGTGCGGGAACACCGCCACCGGAAAACCCTCATGCCGGCGCGTCTCATCCAGCCACCAGGCGACGGCCGAACCAGTGGCCGCCTGACCGCCCACACCCACCCTGACCGCCCACACCCACCCTGACCGATCGAGCACAGTCACCTCCGTTCGGCCGCGTTCGAGTTGCGGCCGTCCGCGTGACTGTCGCCGCGTCCTGAACGGTCCTGGGCCGCGCACACCTGACGATCGGAGGCATGGCCATCCGAGCACCAGGCTTCCGTCGCCCCTTCACCGCGCTGCTGGCCGTGACCCTGCTGCTCGGCGGCCTGCTCACGGGAAGTCAGTTGGCAGCCCAGCCGGCCCGGGCCGACGTGACCACCATCTCCACCGAGACGATGCGCACCGGCTGGGACGCCGCCGAGCCAGGCCTGGCGCCCGCCCAGGTGTCCTCGACCGATTTCGGCCAGCAGTTCGCCACTTCGGTGGACGGCCAGGTGTACGCGCAGCCGCTGGTGGTCGGCGGCACGGTGGTGGTCGGCACCGAGAACGACAACGTCTACGGTGTCGCCGCCGGCACCGGTGCGACCACCTGGTCCCGCTCGCTGGGCGCGCCCTGGCCGGCCTCGGCGATCGGCTGCGGCGACCTGGTTCCCAATCTCGGCATCACCTCGACTCCGGTGGCGGACCCGGCCACGGGCACGGTCTACCTGACCGCGAAGGTCAACGACGGGCCGGACGTCAACCACCCGCACTGGTACCTACACGCGCTGGACGCCGCGAGCGGGGCCGAGAAGCCGGGCTGGCCGGTGGTGATCCAGGGCGCACCGGTGAACGACCCGGCGCACCCGTTCGACCCGTTCTCGGTCAACCAGCGCCCGGGCCTGCTGCTGCTCGGCGGCTCGGTGTACGCAGGCTTCGGCTCGGAGTGCGACCTGGGCAGCTACGCCGGTTACCTGGCCGGGGTGAACACCAGCACCCGCGCGCTGACCCTGTGGACCACCGAGAACTCCTCAAGCAGTGCCCGGGCGGGCATCTGGATGGCCGGCGGCGGACCGGTCTCGGACGGCGCGGGCCGGATCTTCGTCAGCACCGGCAACGGTGTCTCCCCGCCGGCCGGCCCGGGCACCATGCCGCCGGGCACCCTCTCGGAGTCGGTGGTGCGCCTGGGCGTGAACAGCGACGGCTCGCTCTCCGCCCAGGACTTCTTCAGCCCCACCAACGCGCCCACCCTGGACCAGAACGACACCGACTTCGGCTCCGGCGGCCCCGTCGCGCTTCCCTCCCCCGCCTTCGGCACCACCGCCCACCCGCACCTGATGGTGCAGGTCGGCAAGGACGGCCGGATCTTCCTGCTGGACCGGGACAATCTGGGCGGACGCTCGCAGGGCGCCGGCGGCACCGACGCGGTGCTCGGCACGAGTGGCCCGTTCGAGGGGGTCTGGGGCCACCCGGCAGCGTTCGGCGGCAGCACCCCGTTCGTCTACACGCTCGGCAGCGGCGGCCCGCTGCGCGCTCTCTCCTACGGCACCACCGGCGCCGGCCAGCCGGCGCTGACCGCGACGGCCGCCAGCAACGAGACCTTCGGCTACACCTCCGGCTCGCCGGTGATCACCTCCACCGGCTCCGACCCGTCCACCGCGCTGGTCTGGGTCGAGTACACCGACGGCAGCAGCGGTACCAACGGTCAGCTGCGTGCCTACGACGCGGTGCCGGTGGGCGGCGCACTACACCTGCGCTACTCGGTACCGATCGGCACCACCTCGAAGTTCGCCGTGCCGGCCACCGACGGCGGACGCATCTTCGTCGGCACCCGGGACGGCAGACTGCTCGCCTTCGGCCGGCCCAACGGCGCGGCGCTGTCCGGCCAGCCGGTGGACTTCGGCAACGTCGCGGTCGGCGCCACCGGCAGCGCGAGTGCGACGATCACCGCCAACCGCACGGTCACCATCACCGCAACCACCACCGGCGCGCCGTTCGGCGCCAACCCACCGAGCCTGCCGACCACCCTGACGGCCGGTCAGTCGCTCACCGTCCCGCTCACCTTCTCCCCCACGACCCCGGGACCGGCGGTCGGCCAACTGACGGTCAGCACCGCCGCCGGCAGCACCGGACTCGCACTGACCGGCTACGGCACCCAGCCCGGACTCACCCCGAGCCCGAGCTCACTGGCCTTCGGCACCGTGCCGACCAACACCACCCGTACCCTCGGCGCGACCTTCACCAACACCGGCACCGCCCCCGAGACGATCACCGGCAGCACGGCACCCGCCGCACCGTTCGGCGTGACCGGCCTGCCCGCGAACGGCACCGTGATCCCGCCCCGGCAGTCCGTCAGCGTCCAGATCACCTACGCCCCGACCACCGCCGAGGACGACACCGGCACCTTCTCCGTCACCAGCACCAGCGGCACCGCGACCGTGCAGCTCAGCGGCACCGCGGTGACCGGGCAGGCGGTGCTCACCCTCACCCCGACCAACACCGACTTCGGCCGGCTGAGGGTCGGCACCTCCGCCACCGCCACCTTCGACGTCAGCAACACCGGCAACATCCCGCTCACCATCACCAAAGCGGCCCCGCCCGCCGCGCCGTTCACCACCACCAACCCGCTGAGTGAAGGGCAGGTGCTCGGCCCCGGCCAGGTGATCCACCAGAGCGTCACCGTCACCCCGACCGCCACCGGCACGGTCACCGGCAGCTACCAGATCACCTCCGACGACGGCAACGGCCCGCAGAACGAGGCCCTGACCGCCACGGGTACGGTGCCGACCGGCGACGTCGTGCTGCCCACCCCGGGCGCGGGCGGCTGGCATCTGAACGGCAGCGCCCAACTGGCCGGCGACGACCTGATCCTCACCCAGGCCACCCCCTACCAGACCGGCTCGGCCGTCTTCCCGACCCCGGTGCTGACCAACGGCCTGAACGCCTCCTTCACCGCCGTGATCGGCGGCGGCACCGGCGCCGACGGCGAGACCTTCGCCCTACTCGACCCGACCACCGCCACCTCCAGCTCCCTCGGCTTCGGCGGCGGCGGCCTCGGCTGGTCCGGGACGGCAGGCGTGGCAGTCACCCTGGACACCTACAAGAACGTCAACGACCCGTCGAACAACTTCACCTCGATCGCCATCAAGGGCACCAAGGACGCGCTGACCTACGCCCAGACCGACACCAGCATCCCCAACCTGCGCTCAGGCCCGCACCAGGTCTCGATCGCGGCCAACGGGACCACGATGACCGTCATCCTGGACGGTGCCCAGGTGCTGAGCGCCGCCGTGCCCACCCTGCCGCCGGCCGCACTGGTCGCCTTCACCGGCGCCACCGGCAGCATCACCGACATCCACACCGTGCGCGGGGCGGCCGTCTCGGCCGCCGGCTACGCGCTGGCCCCACCCGGCCCGGCCGCCTGGACCCTCAACGGCTCGGCCAAACTCAACGGCACCGACCTGGTGCTCACCCCGGCCACCAACAACCAGGCCGGCAGCGCCTTCGACCGCACCCCGATCTCCGGCGCCCGGCTGCACGCCCACTTCACCTCACAGATCGGCGGCGGCAGCGGCGCCGACGGCACCGCCCTGGTGCTGCTGGACGCCGCCAAGGCCGGCCCCACCTCGCTCGGCTTCCCCGGCGGCGGGCTCGGCTGGTCCGGCCTGCCCGGCCTGGCCGTCTTCCTGGACACCTGGCACAACCCGGACAACCCCTCGAACAACTTCGTCGCCGTCGCCACCACAGGCGTGCGCGACACCATCACCTACGCCGCCACCTCCACCGCGATCCCCAACCTGCGCCAGGGAACCCACACCGTGGACGTCACCGCCACCGCCGGCGGGCACCTGCAGGTGGCGGTGGACGGCAAGCAGGTGATCGACACCCCGGTCACGCTGCCGCCCAACCTGCTGATCGGCTTCAGCGGGGGCACCGGCGGCGCGACCGACGTGCACACCGTCCGAAACGTTACGATCAGTTACTAGAGGCCCGCCACCGGCCGAGGAGCTCGCCATGCGCAACAGAGCAGTAGCAGCCACCATCCTCGCACTGGCCGCCGCCACCGCGCTGACCGGATGCGCGGACCGGCCGGCGGTGCGGATGGCGCCGGTCGGCGCGGCGGCCGCGCCCTCCCCCGCGCCGCTCTCGGTGGAGGTGGTGGACACCGACACGCTCGGACGGGTACTGGCCGACACCAACGGCCACACGCTGTACCTGGACGCCCAGGAACGCCCCGGGGTCTTCGTCTGCACGGGCGGCTGCACCACGCTGCGGCACCCGCTGCCCCACCAGGACGACACCGTGCCGCGGCTACCGACCGGGATCGCCGGCACGCTCACCGTGGTCACCCGACCGGACGGCACCCAGCAACTGGCCTACAACGGCTCACCGCTGTACACCTACGCCGGCGACAGACAGCCCGGTGACGTGCACGGCATCGCCCCGCACTGGCACGCCGTACAGCCGCGCAACGCCCTGCGCAGCCCGTGAGGCGCGTGGATACCCCCACCCATCCTGGTAGCCGCACCGCTCTCCTCAACGGTCAGCCTCCGCAGCTCGCGGAACTTGATCCGCCGCGCGGATTCCGGCGTGCTTACGAAGGGGGAACCCGAGCCGCCGCAGGCCGGCCTCCCCACCGGGAGAAGTTCAGCCTGGCTCCACCGGGTGGACCCTCGGTGAGCGTTCCAGTGTGGCTGTGGGGCCAGTGTGCCGCGCCACAAATCACGAGGGCAACTGTTCCTCTGCTGTCGGAGCGGGCTGGTTGATCTTCGTGAGGTAGTCGGCGAGGGGATTTGAGGATCTCGTCGACGGTCTTGGTCCAGGTGCACGGTCTCGGGTCCTGGTTCCAGGTGTCGATCCAGGCCTTGATGTCGTCCTCGAGGGCCTCGACGGAGATCTGGACGCCTCGCCGGATCAGCGTGTCCGTCAGCAGCACTGCCTGGGGAGTTCCGGTGGGATCGGAAGCCATTGATCGGGTCAGCCCACGAAGGACGGTATGAATCGGGTGACGTTCGCGCCGGCCGCCGAGGCCTCGTACACCGGTCCAGGCAGGGGTTCCAGCAGGGCGGGCGCGTCCGCCGCATCAAGGTGTCGGTGACGACTGCGCACCGGCGAGGTACTGGCTGGGCGGTCCCGGTGACGTCCTCGCCGTGGTCCGGGACCGCCCTGCCTGCGGGATCAGTGGTCAGTGCAGCACGTTGAGGGTGTTGGTGGCGTTGTCGACGAAGTAGACCGCGTTGCGGTCGAGGTTCACGGCCAGGCCGAAGAGGGCTCCGGCACCGGGCGGGGTGCCGGTCGCGTCGAGGACGCGGACGGCGACCTGGTTGCCCCTGGGGGTGGTCTCCACGAGGTTGCCGTCGAGGGAGTTCACCGTCAGGATGTCGCCGTCCGGCGCGATGGCGAGGCCGAGCGGGCCGTTCAGGTTGCCGCCCGAGCTGACGGTCCGTCCGGTGCCGGCATCGCTGTCCCGTCGCACGGCGTTGGGGATGGCGGTGATCCGGTTGCCCAGGGTGTCGGCGACGTAGAGCGTGTCGCCACGGCCGAGGCCGACGCCGGTGGGGCCGATCACCAGGGCGCTCGGGTCGGTCTTCTCCCCGAAGCCCGATCCGATCTGCGTGGTGTCGACCAGGCGCGGCGGATCGCCCTTGTCGCTCCGGTCGCGCCGAAGCGAGATCCGCAGCACGGTGCCCTTGTCGACCTCGTTGTTGTTCCCGGCGACCGTGCCGTTCAGCACGTTGGTGACGAAGAGTTCGCTCATGTCGCCGAAGCTGACCGAGGTCATGTCCCAGGGGCCGTTGATCCCGTGCCCGGCAATGGTCTCGCGCACGGTACCGGTGCTGTCCAGGACCAGCAGGCAGCCGGCCCCCAGGGTGTCCGGCATTCCGTCGGAGGTCGGGGTGCTGCCGACCACCACCCAGCCGCCGGGCAGGATGGTCAGCGCCGTGGTGAGCCCGACACCACCAGGGCAGGGGCCCGGCAGGTTGTTCGGGTCGATCTGCGCGAACAGGCCGACCGTGCCGTCCGGGCTGACCTGGACGATGGTCTTTCCGGTGCCCTGCTGGCCGGTGGGCGGGACGTTGTTGTTGAAGTTGCTGACCAGCACGTTGCCCCGGTGCAGGGCGCCCACGCTGTCCTTGACCACCGCGACGCCGTACGGGTTCTGGTCCCCGTTGGCCGGCACGGTCGACGCCACCACGTCGACGGTGTTCAGCGGGCCGACGAACGGGTCGCGGGCGACGGCGGGGGTGGCGGCGAGGGCCAGGCCGGCCAGGCCCGCCAGGACGGCGGGCACGCGCGAGCCGATTCGCGCTCTCATGGGACTCCTCCAGCTCGGTGACGAAGTACTACGTTCATCTGACGCCACGTCTGAGAACGCCTGCTGAAGGCGCGCGGTGGTGTCCGCCAAGCGGAGCCGCCAAGGCTCAAGCGACGGGGAGGCAGTGGGCGCTGCGCGGGGCCGCCTGACGGGCTGCGGACCTGGGGGCAGGTGGGAGATGGTTCTGGCGTGCAGCCTGTCAAGCAGCCGGCGAAGGCCAAGAGCACCGGCGGCAGGCGGGGCACCATGCCCACCGGCGCCACCGTGCAGACGCCGGAGGGCACCAGGGTGGGACACCGACTACGCGGACAAGAGCAGCTGGTGCGGGCGCCGGAGGACGTGCGGCAGGCGCTGGGGGTGGCCGTGCGGGGGTTCATCCTGCACGACGAGGGCCTGCTGTCGGTGCTGGGCCGACTGCGGGAGGCCTGCCGGGATCCGCCGGAGGGGTGGTCAGCTCTCGGCGAGCCAGCGCGTGACAACGTCACCGAACCAGGCTGCGTCGTCCAGCCAGGGGTGGTGCCCAGCCCCGGGCTGCACGACGAGTTGCACCCAACCGTCCGCGAACAGCTCGCTGAGCTGCGTCGCGAGCACCGGGCTGGGACTGAAGTCGAGTTCCCCGACCAGAATCAGGACCGGGATCTCGAGCCCCGCGATCGCGG
This sequence comes from Kitasatospora sp. LaBMicrA B282, assembly GCF_050325825.1. Classification (NCBI taxonomy): domain Bacteria; kingdom Bacillati; phylum Actinomycetota; class Actinomycetes; order Kitasatosporales; family Streptomycetaceae; genus Kitasatospora; species Kitasatospora sp. LaBMicrA B282. The sequence continues at coordinate 62,598 of NZ_JBNQTI010000009.1, read as the reverse complement.
CCTTCGTCGCGTCGGGGTCGAACGCGCCCTCGGCGTAGTGCGCCGCGCGGGCGTCACCGTTGAGCTGCGTGGCGCGCGTGGCATGGTGCTCCTGCGCGACCTCGTCCCACCGGCCGTACCAGAACGGGCCCGCCAGGGCGGCGTCCTCGTCGGACCCCTCATCGGTCCAGTCCCTGCGGAACGGGCCGATCGCCTCGTCGTACCAGGGCTCGTCCTTCCGCAGCGAGGTCGCGGCCTCGCGGCTGCCCTCGTCGATCCTGATCCCGACGGCCCGCATCCCCGGCGTGATCAGCGCAAGGCGCGCGACACGCTCGGGGTGGCGCTGCATGTAGAGGACGCCGAGGTTCGCCCCGGCCGAGTGGGTGAACAGGTCGACCTTCTCCAGCCCGAGGTGCGCGCGCAGGGCCTCGACGTCCGCGACGACACGGTCGCAGCGGTAGCTCTCGACCTCGGCAGGCTCGGGGGAATCGCCGGTGCCGCGGTGGTCGAGCAGGACCAGCTGCCGGTGGGCGGACAGCCCGCCGAAGTCGCCGAGGTACTCCGAGGCGCGCATCGCGCCGCCGGGCAGGCAGATCAGCGGCTCGCCCTCGCCGATGAGGTGGTAGGCCAGTTCGGTACCGTCGTAGGAGGAGAAAGTTGGCATGCTGCGAGCTTTCCACCCGGTCGTTGATCTTCGCAAGGCGCTCCCGTCCACGCTGGGGAGGCTGGACACAGGGACCAGCCGGCCGGCGGCCGCCAGCTGCGCGGCGCTGAACTGCTGGTGCTCGAAGTAGTAGGAGATCTTCACCGTTGCTGACGCCGCGCTTCCACAGCAGGCGGCGGTACTTGGCCATCCACTCGGCCCACTGCGCGACCCCGCCTCCCCAGACCTCCGCCTGCAGGAGGGCGAGTCGACCGACATCGCCCTCGGACGCCTCGGACCGGACCGTGGTGACGGCGAGCGGGCGCGGACCGGCGGTGGGCTGGTAGGCCGCACACGGCCCCGGAGTATCCGACCGGTACTCCCCCACCGGCGTGCTGTGGTCGGCGTTCGGTCGGGACGCCGGAGCACCCCCCGAGATGATGACGCGTCCGTCGCGCCCGTGGCGGGCCCTCCTTCTCCCGCGTCCGGTTTGTGCCGCCGTGCGGCATGTCGGATTGTGACCGGTCACAAGGCGCCCCGAGAATCTTTGTGGCCCGACCCGGGGACAGCGTGTCGGACCACTGTCATGATGTTCTCCGGGACGTCGCCTACCAGTTGGTAACACGCGTCCTGCGACGGACCGTCAGAAGTCCACGAACCTCGGGGGAACCATGCGCACGTGCACGTCCAGGCTGCTCGCCGCCGCCGTCACCGCCGTCCTGGCCGCCACCGCGACGGCCGTCGCGGTCGGCCCGGCCGCGGCGGCCGGGCGCTCCACGGCGAGCCCCGCCGCCGCGAGTGACCCGTTCTACTCCTACGACGGCGGCACGCCGCTGGCCTTGCTCGCGCCGGGCACCGTGCTCAAGACCCGGACCCTGCCGTACCACGTGCTGGGGCTGCCCACCCCGGTGACGGCGATCCAGCTGCTCTACCGCACCACCGACGTCCAGGGCCGCCCGACCGCCAACGTCACCACCGTGGTGCGCAGCCTGACCGGGGACGGCGGCAGGGCCGTCTCCTACCAGTCCTTCTACGACTCGCTCGACCCGGCGGACAGCCCCTCGCGGGCGGTGGCCGGTGACCTCAGCCTCGGCGGGGTGATCCCGAACGCCGAAGCGCTCTTCCTGGTGCCGCTGCTCACCCAGGGCTACAGCGTGGTGATCCCGGACACCGAGGGCCAGAACGCCGACTTCGCGGCCGGGCCGGAGTACGGGACCACCACCCTGGACTCGATCCGGGCCGCGACCGCCTCCCCGGCGACCGGCCTGGACTCCGGCACCCGCTTCGGGCTGATGGGCTACTCCGGCGGCGCCGTCGCCACCGCCTGGGCGGCCGCGCTCGCGCCGAGCTACGCGCCCGAGGTGAACGCCAGACTGGTCGGCTACACCGAGGGCGGGCTGCTGGTGGACCCGGCGCACAACCTCAGGTACGTGAACGGCTCGCTGGTGTGGAGCGGGATCATCCCGACATCGCTGATCGGGGTCTCGCGCTCCTTCGGCATCGACCTCATGCCCTACCTGAACGACTACGGCCGCTCGGTCTACCAGCAGCTGGAGCACGCCTCGATGTTCGAGGCCCTGGGCCACTACCCCGGACTGACCTGGCAGGCGATGGCCAAGCCCCAGTACGCCGACCCCGACTCGGTGGGGGACTTCGTCACGGCGTTCAACCGGAACAACCTCGGCTCGGCCCCGACACCGACCGTGCCCGGCCAGCTCGCCCAGGGCGGCGGCGGCGTCCTGGAGGGCACCTTCAGCAACCCGGCCGGCATCGGCACGGGCGACGGCATCATGGTCGCCGGGGACGTGCGGGCGCTCGCCCGGCAGTACTGCGCGACCGGCGCCAGCCCGGTCGCGTTCCAGCAGTACGACGCCCTCAGCCACTTCGGCGTCCCCGTCGTCTGGGCCCCGCAGGCCCTCGCCTGGCTGAACGACCGCTTCGCCGGCCGCCCCGCCCCCACCGACTGCGGCCACATCCCGACCGGCAACTCCCTCGCCCCGGAACAGCCCACGCCGGCCGGCTGACCCGCGCCCGGCCAGGCCCTGCTGCCCGGCCCGGCCAGCGGACCCGGGGGGCGGGCCGGACGGCGTCGGGTGCGGCAGCGTACTCCTCGTCGGCGACGGCGGACAGCCAGCGGACGACGTCGTGGGCGGCGTCGCCTTCGTCGGATGGCCAGGTTGACCATCGGTGGGGCGGCCACGATGGCGCCGGCCGCCGGTGTGCTGGGGCCGGCCGCATTCGCGCACGCGGCACCCGGGCCGGACGGGTGCACCCACAAGGACCAGGACGTCGGCGGGCGGACCCGTCGGCGGCCGTGGCCTGGGCGTCCTCGTTCGCAGGCCGGTGGGCGTCCTCGGGCTCGCGCAGCCCGTTGTCGTTCCGGCGCAAGAGCGCATCCCGGCTCGAACGTGGCGGCTGGATCGCCCGCGAACGCGATCCCTCCGACCGCCGCGCCGTCCTCGTGCAGGCGCTGCGCACGAGGAACTCCGAGCTGTACGGGCTCTACGCAGGGATGAGCACTTCGATGGACCAGATCTGCGACGGTTACTCGGACGCCGAACTGCAGGTCATTGCGGACTTCCTGACCCGCTCCGCCCAGGCGGGTCGAGCCGCGGCGGACGATCTCACCTCGGGCTGAACCACGGCGAGATCCTTACGCAGTGCAAAACGCCGTGGGGTGTTTCTCGGAGAAGAGCACGAGGTCGTCGCGGCCGAGGGCCAGGTGGTCGACCTCAACGCGCAGTTGCTGACCGGCGACGGTCTCGGCGCTTGGCCGCTGAACATGCAGTTGCGCGTGCAGTACTCAGGCGACCGATGGGTCGTGTGCGCGCTCGCCCGTGGTGTGTAGCCGGGCGAGCACCGGGCCTCCGTGCCGAACGCCTCGGCCAGGCTCTGTAGCAGCTGGCCGCGGTGCGCGCTTCGCACGGTCGGGGCAGCGCCTTCGGCACCGCCGGCCAGGTGCGCGGTGAGCACCGCATCGGCCGGCTCCGGCACCACCGCGAACCGTGTGCGGTCCTCCAGCAGTGCCTGCCGCTGCTCTGCTCCCCAAGCCGGGCGGAGCCGAGTCGCGGGAAGAGGCCGGTGGTGGCCGTCCAGCCACCCCGACGTCCGTTCAGGCGACCGCCCTCAGGAGTCGGCACACCGTCAGCTCGCGTCCTCCCCCGCCGCCCCGAACTCCCGGTGCGCGTCCAGGTAGGGCACTCGCACCCGCACCCGCCACTGCGCCACCTGCTCGTGCGCCGCCGGGCGCACCGCCGCCGCCTCGGCCTCGTCCTCGACCCAGCCGTACGGGAACGGGCTGCCCAGGGCCAGGGCCGCCGTGGCCAGGTATCGGGCCATCGCCGCGTCGTCCGGCACCGCCACGGTCTCCACCTCACCCCGGTCGACCGGGATGACGATCTCCCAACTCCCCCGCGCCGCCCGCTGCGCGTTCCAGCCCCGCACCCAGTGCACCTGTTCGGCCGTCACCGCACCGCCGGGCCTGGGCTCCAGCCCCACGTCACGCAGCGCCGGGACCACCGCAGCCGGGGTGCCCCAGGGGATCGGCAGCTCGGCGCTCACCGCCACCCCGAGCACCGTGCGGCACGGGTAGGGCGTACGGCAGCACGCGCACAGCGGCTGCCCCGCCTCGGCGCCGCCGCCCTCGGCCCGGGCAGGTTCGTGCAGTTGCACCACGGCGCCCAGCAGGTACTGGTGGCTGGCAACCGGCTGCCCGGCCTCCTTCAGGTCCCGCAGGAACAACTGCAGCAGCCGGTGGAAGAGCCGGCCCGACTCGTAACTGTCCAACGGCGGCACCGGTACCTGGACCACGCTGTCACTCCCCTGCCCGTCACGACCCATGCCGGCGAGCCTACGGCCCGTGCACCGCTCCCCCGGCGACCGGGGCGGTGGGCGCAGGCGGTGGCGCCCGCGCGGGCAGGTGGTGACACCGTGTGAGGTGGGACGCGGTGCCCGGACCGTCGGAACAGTGGGGCCGACCTGCCCACACCCCGACTTCTGCAACAAGTTTCAGGAGTCAGGACCTACGTCACCGTGCTGATAAGGCTCTACGTTTGGCAGATCTCCCTGTACACACCCGTGCTCGTGCATGTCATGCCAACCGTCAAGGTGGAGAGCAGCACTGCGATGAACGCCTTCTGCCGCAAACCCCGCCTTCAATGCTGACCTACACGACGCCTTGTTCGCAGTCGAATGCGCAAGAGCCAGGCGATGCAGGCCGAGATCGTCAAAGGCCCAACGGGCCGCCCTTTGCCGAGCACGATGACCCCAACCGAAACCGCGGCTGCTCTCGAGCAACCAGCAGGTAGTACGTCCGGTCCCCCGCGGAAGGTTGAGGCTTTGCAGAGCAATATGGCCTACCGGCACTCCGCTGGGCGGTACCACGGCCCAACCGATCGCGGTTTCGTCCTGCCAGGAATTCGCCCACCCGTTGATCCACGCACGCGCGTCATCGTCCGAACTCCCTGAAAGCAGGGTCCACTGCCTCACTGCGATATCGGCAAAAGCCATCCGGACGACGGCAACGTCCTTCGACTCCCACGGGCGCAAGGTCAGGTCACCCGCTACGAGAGTCGGCTGAGCCGAGGAACTCAAACTGCCGGGACGAACCACTGGCGGGACCAGCAAGGACACGGGGTTCACGAAGCCTCCTTCTCGGGCTGCACGAGATCTACCGCCAACGCCAGGGCCGGCACAGACCCATGCCATTTGGCCGCTCTCCACCGCGACACCCCGTGAACGACTTCACTTGCCGCGACGACACGGTTGTGGCGGGCCCCCGGAGATCGGGGGCGATGCAGACCCTGGCCTGCGGAGCAGCCCCTGCTACCACACCCGAGCCGGGTACCCTGCCGGATCGCCTTGTTCGAGCGCGCCGAGGACGTCGGCGCGCGGCGCGGTGGTCGAGCCGTTCGGGTCAGCCGCGCCGCGCTGGCACGCGGTCCGTCCCGACCGGGACGGCGGCGGCGGTTCGACGGCGTCGCCCTGGCCGCCGCGGTCGCCGGGCTGGGCCGGGCTCTGGCGGGTGCTCACCGGCTGCTCCCGACTGGCGGGAATCGGGCATGACCTTGCAGGGGTGCGTCCCGGCTCGCGCACCGCTATCGTGCGATCACTCGGCCGGAAGGGGAGATCGTGCGCCCGTTGACGTTCGTCGTCGGAACAGGTCGCAGCGGTTCGACCGCGCTCTCGCGTGTGCTCAACGTCCACCCGGACGTGCTCAGCCTCAACGAGTTGCTCGCGTCCGTGGGGACCGCAGGGATTCCGGAAGATCCGATGCCGGGGCGGGAATTCTGGCAGCTGCTCGCCGAGCCGAACCCGGTCTTCGAGAAGATGATCCGCTCGGGAATCCCGCTCCCGGAGTTCCTCTACACCCGGCGACCCGGGCGGTACTCGGCCGGAACCGCGGGGATCCCGGCCATCCTGCTCATGGTGCTGCCCCACTTGTCGGACCAGCCGGATGACCTGTTCGACGACCTCGCGCGAACGGTCCGGCCCTGGCCGTCCCGCCGCCCAGCCGACCAGTACCGGGCCTTGTTCGATGAGCTGTGCGACCGTTTCGGCCGCACAGCGGTGGTGGAACGGTCGGGCTACTCGACGGAGTGGATCCCACGTCTCCGGGTGCTCTTCCCCGAGGCCCGGTTCGTTCACCTGGTCCGCTCCGGCCCCGACTGCGCCCTGTCCATGAGCCGGCACGCCGGCTACCGGACGATTCTGCTCCTGCGGGAGATCCTCGAACGCTCTGGTGTCACCGAATTCTTCGAGCTCACCGAGGAGCACGTCCGGACACTGCCGCCCGACCTGGCTCCCCTGCTCGCCGAGCGGTTCGATCCGGCGCTGGTGTGGCAGCGCGACATCGAGCTCACCGCGTTCGGTCAGCTGTGGTCCCGCTTGGTCACCGAGGGCATCGCCCACCTGGAGGAGGTGCCCTCGTCGATGCGGACCACGCTGGTCTACGAGCAGACGCTGGACGACCCGGACCGGGAGCTGTCGCGCCTTGCCGAGTTCATCGGCGTGGACCCCCTCCCCGAGTGGCTGGCCACGGCAAGGACCATGCTCGACGCCAGCCGCCGGGGCGCCTCCAGGCGACTGCCGCCCGAGGAGCAACACGCGCTCAGGGACAGCTGCGCCCCAGGAGAGCTGGCGCTGGGGCTGACGCGCGCATAGCAGCCGGTCTGGGCAGGTCTGGACACCCCGAGGAGCCCAGCGGTTGAGCCGGCTGATGACTCGTCGGGTCGAGACGGTTGTCACCGGCTGCACGGCACAGTCGCTCGTCGCGATATGCCAGGAGGCTCGGGATGATCTTGAGCCTCTGCGCGGTTGGCCCCGAAGGAGGGCGGCGCGGAAGTCACCTGCCTCCTCTGTATGCCGCTCAGATCCACTTCGACGGAACCAAGGGGGCCACGCGTGACCGACGCATGGCAGCGCAACACTGCTCTCCTCGTTGCCGGGTGCTTCTTCATGGAGAACCTCGACGGCACCATCGTCACCACGGCCGCCCCGCAGATCGCCAGGTCACTGGGCACGTCCTCGGCCGCGACAGGTCTACTCGTCACCGCCTACCTCCTGACGCTCGCGGTCCTCATCCCGCTCAGCGGTTGGCTCACCCGCCGCCACGGCAGCCGGCGAGTGTTCCTGTCCGCGATCACGATCTTCACCCTCGCCTCGCTCGGCTGCGCTGTCAGCACCAGCCTCGGCGAACTCGTCGCGCTGCGGGTCCTGCAAGGCGTCGGCGGCGCGATGATGGTCCCGGTCGGCAGGCTCATCGTGGTGGCCAGGACCGAGAAGCAGGACCTGATGAGGATCACGTCCTACATCGTCTGGCCCGGCCTGCTCGCCCCCGTCATCGCCCCGCTGGCCGGCGGCCTGATCACCACCTACATCTCCTGGCACTGGCTGTTCCTGATGAACATCCCGCTCGGGATCGTGGCGTTCGTCGTCGCCTGGCGGCTGATCGAGAACACCGACGCCATCGCGGTGCCGCCACTGGACTGGGCCGGCGTACTACTGACCTGCACCGGGCTGGGCGGGCTCACCTACGCCGCCCACCTCGTCTGTGAGACCCCCGTCCCCTGGACGGCCGCCGCAACATCCGGTGCCCTCTCCCTGACGCTGCTCACCGCAGCCGTGTTGCACCTGCTGCGCACCCCACACCCACTGGTCACGCTGCGCACCCTGCGCGTCCCGAGCTACCGGACCACGGAGCTCGGCAGCTTCCTGTTCTGGCTCGTGGTCGGTTCCGCTCCGTTCCTGCTGCCGCTGCTGTTCCAGACCCAGTTCGGCTGGAGTCCGATCAAGTCGGGCTCCGTCGTCATGTGCATCTTCGTCGGCAACATCGCCATCAAGCCCGCGGCCATCCCACTCATCAACCGTTTCGGCTTCAGGCCCCTCCTCGTCACCGCCACTCTCGGCGTCACACTCACGACGGCCTGCCTGGGACTGACCACCGCCACCACCCCACTGCCCGTCATCGCGGTACTGACCCTGCTCAGCGGTGTCGCCCGATCGATCGCCCTCACCGCCTACGGGACCATCTCGCTCAGCGACATCACCCCGGAACACATGCCCGACGCCACCACCCTCGGCGCCACCACCCAGCAGCTCGCGAGCGGCCTCGCCATTGCGACCGCCACGATCGCCCTACGACTGGGAAACCGACTCAGCGGCCCGGCCGGCACTCCCGCCCACGCCACCCCCTACACCGTGGCCTTCGGAGTGCTCGCTCTGGTGGCGCTCGGCGCCACCTTCTCGGCCCTGCGTCTGCACCCCCGGGCCGGCGACTCCGTCCGCCACCACCGCGCGCCACTTGGTAGCCCCAGCACCCCGACGCCGACCCAGAGCACCACAAGTCGCTGAAGCACCGCAGCGATCAGGAGAACCACCACATGCGCGGTGCGCGCCCTGGTCGCAGGGCTGGGCTACTGGATGAGCGGCAGCCTGGAGTTCCACCTCAGAAGTCCTCGGTTCGCCTCGGCACCAGGTAGCACGCGTCAAACCCCGCCGGGGTGAGCCAGGACAGCCGCGTCGGTGCGCGAGGTCCTCGCGCACCGGGCCGTAGGCGGCGCGCCGAAGGGCGCAGGCGAGGGAACAGCGGCCCGCGCGCGGAGCGAGGGTGAAGAGCGTGGTTGCACTGCGCCACCCGCGCCCAGTCCGCCGCCGGGACGCGCAGGCAGCCCGGGCGTGGGGGGCGACATCGCGGCGGCCGCGGGTGAGGGCGCCCCGCCGCGACGGACGGGCCCGTCCGGTGGTGCCGGTCGTGATGGCGCTGGTCTGGTTTGGTCTCGACGCGATCGCCGCCGCCCCCGCAGTGGCCGGTATGGCGCCCGTCGCGGTGCTGGATCCCGAGCGGGCCGTCGGCGTGGTGGAGCGGTGCGAGGCAGTCCTGCGCCGGGAACAGGACCACACCGCACTCGTCCTGGCCGGCGGGCGGACCACCTCCGCGGTCCTCGCCGAAGCAACCGGCCGCCACCGCAGGCGCACCCGGGCCCGGATAGGCCGGCAGGCCGACCGGCTCCTGCACGAGCGAACCCGCCACCAGGCCGCGTGGTGGGGCCCCGGCCACTGCGGCGAGCAGCCCTGAACCGGTCCACCCGTGGCCTGGCCCGGTCAGGCCGGGCCGTCGTCCGGGTGTCCCATCCACGCGGGTTCCGGCGGCGGGTCGAGGATCGCCTTGACGTCGCGCGCCAAGCCCGCGAGGACGGCCAGCTCGTCGGGGTCCAGGCCGCCGGCGCAGGGTCAGCACGCAGGTCAGCTCAGCACGTCGCAGACGTCGACGGACTTGGTCTGATACAGGACGTCGGGCTGGTGCGTCGGCGAGATCGACACCGCCGCCCCGCCGCTGAGCACGAACTCGCCCTGCGCGTGGTACGGGTCACCGGCCTGGACGGTGACCCCCAAGTTGTCCGGCACCACCCACAGGTGGGACTTGTCCGGCAGGTTGTAGAGGGTGCCGGTACCGCTGAGGTCCTCGTCCACGGTTCTGCCGCTGGAGAGGTTCGTGAAGTGGGCGATGAGCGGGCCGCGGAAGTCGGTCACCAACGGCGAGCCGTCCGGGTACGCGGCGGCGACCCGCATCTCGACGGCCTGCGTGGGGAACTCCTCCTTGAGCTCGAACGGGCAGACCAGGCCGGCGGGATAGTCGAACGGGCTGTAGGTGATCGGCGTCCAGCCGTCGCCGGATCCGGTGGTGTCGGCCGAGGCCGCAGCCGGGAACGCCACGACGAGCAGGCCCGCCGACAGGGCCAGGCCGAGGATTCGTGTCCGCATGGTATCCTTTCGTGTTCTGATGGTTTCCTGGATCCGCGTCCCGAGCCCCCGCCGGATCCGTCCATCACTGTGGGACCACCAGCCCCGCGAGGCAAGAGCTTCGGCCGAGGCTGAAACATGAGGACGGCTCGACGGCCTGCCGGCCTGACCGGAGGAATGGCCTGGCCGACCGTGAGGGGAGCCTGCCGCTTCGGTGCGTGGGAGGCGTGACCGTTTCATCGTGGGTTGACGGCAGGTCAGGCAGGTCAGGCAGGCCAGGTGAGGGCGGCGGTGTCGTCGGCGTCGGAGTCGATGAACGCGTCGGCGTAGCGCAGCGTGTCGTGGTCGACCCAGTCCTGGTAGCCGCGCATCCAGTGCCGTAGGCCGTCGATGTGGCCGCGCAGCCGCCGCGAGGCGTGGGGTTCGAGCGCGAGGGCGAGAGCTTGGAAGGAGGCGATCTCGCTGCGGACGCGGGCGGCGACCAGGTCGACGGCCTGTTGCATGGGCAGCCCGTGGTGGGCGTAGATGGCGGCCATGTTCCAGTACTGGCCGGGTTGGTTGAGTTCCATGCGCAGGCTCTGTACATCGTTGCTCCAGCACACGACGTTGTTGGCGTGCAGGACGAGCTGCTGGAAGGTCGGGCTGTCGCACTCCTGGGGACTGACCGGTCCCGCCTTGGCGGCGTCGGAGAGGGCCAGGCACGGGTTGGTGCCGCTGGTGTGGCGGCGGATCGTCTCGTACTGCGCGATGCCGACGGGCTCGGCGCGTAGGTGGCCCACGATCTGCAGGCCGGCGGTGGACGCCCACATCCGCATGCCGTGGGCGAAGCGCTGGAAGTGCTCCTCGGACAGGTGGGAGCGCAGCCGGGTGCACACCTCCAGCCAGGCCGCGCCGAACACCGGCTGCGCGCCCGGGCGGTGGTGGTCGAGGACGTCGATCATGGCGGTCAGGTTCGGGACGGTGTGCTCGGTGAGGGTGTCGACCCGGTCGACGAACAGGTCGTCGACGACGAAGAACCAGATGAAGTAGTCCGCGCAGATCTGGAGGAACGTTTCGTCGGCGTCCGGGTAGCAGCGCGCTGCCAACCGTACCGGGTCCGTTCCAGGCGGGCCCGGTACGCGGGCGCGGGGACCAGGCCGTGCCGTTCGGCGAAGGCCAGCGCCCCGGCCTCCGCCTCCGCCGCACGGGGATGGCAGGCCGAGGGCCAGGGGAACTCGAACCTGGGGATCACCAGGTCCCGGCCGTCCTCCCGGCCACCCGTACGCGGCCCGCCGTCCCGGCCGACGGCGCTCAGGAGACGGACGGCCGAGGTCCCGGGGCCGGTCGGCCCCGGTAGGCGCAACCGCGGTGCGGCCTCGTGTGCTGTCGTCATGGCTGCTGCGCTCCTCTGTCCTCGGGGGCACGGGCAGGCCCGGCGAACGTGGACCGGGATCAGTGTGCGGACAACGGGGTAGGGCAGGCGGGCGGTTCGCGGGCCTGTCACTCGTGCGGGTGTCTTCCTGATCGTTTCGCAGGCGAAGCCCAAGCAGTGGGGCCGCGCGTGCTGTCCTCGCCACGGAGTGCCCTATCACTCGGACGAGTGATGCGAGTTCCGGGCATCGTTGCACGGGATTCGCCTGCACACTTGGGAGAGTAGGACTGTCAGTTGACGAACGACCCATCGAGGTCACCCGCGGCGTCGGCTGCCGCCGGAACGCACGTGGCCGATCCCGCGTGCGGCGCGCCCAGCACATCGAGGAGTTGCCGAAGCATGTCCACAGTCACGACATCGGGAACCTGGACCGCCATTACCCCGACCCCGCCCAACGTCTCGGGCCTCAACACCGGCCACATCACCTGGGGCAATCCCGTCAAGGGCGACGACAAGAGCGGCTACTCGTTCACCGGCGGCACCATCGAGGCCAAGCCCAACGGTTCAGAGCAGACACTGGGCACCTTCACCCACCAGAACTTCCCCATCTACGGCAACGGCGTCGACAGGTTCCATGTCGATCTCGTCGTCCGCATCCGGTTCGAAGAGGACGACAGGGACCGCGACTTCAGCTTCAGGTTCCACCACTTCGAGACGCCCAACGACGGCCCCACACCCGACGACGAGGTCGACCTGCCCACGCGGGTGTCCAAGGAGAGCGTGACCATCGACGGCGAGGAGTACGCCGCCGTGATCACCGGCTTCAAGCGCAACGGGGAGATCGTCAACAGGTTCCTCAGCCCCGAGAACGGCTCCAACAGCGCCGACATCGTCGCCGTGCTCTCCCGGGTGGGCGCCCCCGACGTGGTCATCACCACTGTCGGCCACAAGGGCAAGGTGAAGTACACCCAGGCCGACGAGTACGTCGAGATCGTCAACCGGGGCACGGCGCACGCGGACATCTCCGGCTGGCTCCTCCACGCCGACGACCCCGGCCAGAACTTCACCTTCCCGCCCGCCACCACCCTCAAGGCCGGCCAGCGGATCCGCGTCTACACCAACGAGATCCACCCCGAGTGGGGCGGCTACTCCTTCGGCAGCGCACGCGCCATCTGGAACGACAAGGGCGACACCGCGCACCTCTCCGACACCAAGGGCACCCTCGTCTCCGACTACACCTACGGCCCCGGGCCCTCCTGAACGCCGTCCCCGGCCAAGGAGAGAGCCAGCCCAGGAGCCCGGTGGACAGCCCGGTGGACGCCGCGGCCACCGGGTGCTGGAGACCCGCCTGACGGCAAGGAAGCCGCCGACCCCGCCGCCCGTCCACGCGTGGCCCAGGCACGCGAACGCACCCGGGCCGCCGTCCACGGCCAGGACCCCTCCCCTACCCGATCCCGCGGTGGCGGTCGCCGATGTCGGATACACGGCCTCCGGGGAGAATGCGTGCGGTGAGGCGGCCGTGGCCCGCGCGTCCCGGGCCGATCGAAGGGGTGACATGAGGAGCAAGTGCGTCAGGCCGTTGGCCAAGCTGACCAACGATCTCGCCCCACCGCTGTGCACGCCGTGCGTGGCCGCGATGCGGCGCCCGGCCCGCGAACAGTCCTACGCGGCCTGGAGCTCCGGACCTGAGCGGCCGGCCTCGGCGACGGGCAGCACCCGCCCGCGCTGAGAAAACGCAGCCGCGGGGGGCCGGTCACGGCTGGGGGTGGTCGAGGCGGTGGCGCAGGTCGTGGACGGCGGCGGCCAGGGCGGCGGTGTCGGTGCTGTCGACGCGGTGGTCGAGCACGGCGGTCCAGTCGGTGGTGGTGCCGTCGTGGAGCACGTGGCCGGCGAACAGGCGCAGCCGGCGGTAGGGGTTGAAGGCGTTGTCGATGCCGATCCACCACCGGTCGGCATCGTGCACCAGACGGAGCTGTCCGGGGCCGAAGCCGGGCATGGTCCGAATGCTGCCGCTCTGCCAGCCCATCGCGGTGATGATCCGTTCGGCGGCGAGGTCCGGCCCGCTCTGCCCCAGCTCCATGTGCGATCCCTCCTGGCGGCGACTCGAGCGACGGTGCGAGGCCAGTATGGCGGGCCGCGGCCTCTACTGGGACCGCTCTTTCGCACCGCACTGGGGCAGCGCAGGTTTCTGGACCGTCTTTCTGCTCGTCATACCCGTCGTGGGAGTAGTGGCTCCTCGTGGGGTTCGTCCGTTCGGGCGTCGAGATGCTCGCCGCCGTCGGGGCAGCCCGGTGACCGTCGCGGCCGGGCATCGTCACCGGACTCGTGTGCTGGGAGCGATGACACGGAGCGCTCGAACACCGGACATGGGCGCCGGGCGCCGTGTCGGCGCACCGGGTGCAGCCACGCCCACGACAGCCAGCGCGACCAGCGGTGCCAGTGGACCTCTCCACCGTAGCCGGGCCGGTCCGAGGAGGGTGCGGGCAGGATGACCGGGACCGGTTCAGTCGTTGGCGGGCGAGGGCGTGGGCCTCCCCAGCAACGACTGGCCGGCTGTCCACCTCGGGTGCCGCACGACGACGCGGCCGAAGCTCTTCCTGCCGACCAATGCCACGCGAAGCGTGATCGGCGTATCGGGGCCCGGAGCCTGACGGACCTTGACCTTGCTGAACTCCAGGTTCAGGGCGTAGGCCTCGACCACGATGCCCGGCTTGGTGATCAGCGCCAGGGTCCCGCCGCGCATGTTCATGTCGATCAGCAAGGTGTCCTGCGTGACCACTGCCTGCGTGAAGTCGAGCGTCACCTCGCACCACTCCGCTGCAAGCTCCAGACGTCGTGGCACCCCCCAGCGCCCTACCCGCTGGACCGCACCGAACTTCTGGTCGATCCGGAGTACTTCCTTGACCTCCAGTACAGCAGCGCCGGTAAGGGCCGACACGGGTGGTAGGTCGGGTGTCGGTGTGGTCTGCCAGAGTGTGCGGGTGAGCAACGATCTTGACAGCATCGACTGGGCGTCGATGGGCCACGCATACGGCCGGGCCTCCGAAATACCCGTGTGGCTACGAGGGATGGCGTCGGAAGACCCCGAGGTGCGGCGCAGGGCGCTGCGGGACTTCGTCGGCGCGGTCCACCACCAGGGGGACGTCTACCCGTGCACCCTGGCGAGCCTGCCGTTCCTCTTCGCTCTGGCGGACGACCCCGGGACCCCGGAGCGGGCCGGGATCGTCCGGTTGGTGGTCAGCATCGGGCGTGAGTCCCTCGACTCCGTCGAGGCCGGCGATGAGATCTACATCGCCCCGGGCGGCAGCGAGTCCACGGCCCACGTGGACGCCCTGGCTATGATGCACGAACGGTCCGCCGCTTTCCTCAGGTACTCGGCCGACCCGGGTCCGGAGGTACGACAGCCGGGGATCACGGCACTGGGCCTGTTCCTCGACGACGCCGAGCGGGCCGTCGAGGCGCTGCGCGACCGGCTGCCGGCCGCATGCGGGACCGAGGAGCGACAGACCGTCATCCGCACCATGGCCACCCTGGCGCTGCGACTGCCCAAGGCCCGGCCGGCCGCCACGGCCTGGCTCGACGAGCTGGCCGACGACGCGGCGGCGGAGCCCGACATCCGGCTGGCGGCACTGGTCCACCGTGCCCGCTGCGTCCCGGCGCAGCTGCGCGAGGACACGGTGCCGACGGTGACCGCGCTGCTGCGCCGGATCAGGCCGGGATTCTCATCGGCCCCCGCAGCCGATACCGGACCCGAGCCGGCCCCGAAGGGGCCGCCGCACATCGTCGCCGTGTTCGAGGACATGGCGCGCGACAGCCTGCTGCACGCCCCCACCACCGAGCTCCTGCGCACCCTGCACCGCGAGCTGGGCGACCGCGTATCCGAACGCGCGGCGCTGCTCACCGAACAACTTCGCAGCCCGGACCGGGGCAGCCGCTACGACGCGATCCGGATGACCCGTGAGCTGATCGGTGGCTGGCGGGGCGACCACACCGGGCTCGTCCTGCTCCTCGCCGACTGCCTGACGCTCGAAGATCCGTACACCGCCGCCGCCGCAGCCGACTCCCTGGGCGCCGTGGCGCCCGTCTCCGCTCCCGCGCGGGAAGCCCTCGCCGCGTACGTGGCAGCACAGCGTGCCGCGCACGGGCCGGAGGTCTGGTCGAGCTCCCACCCACTGGTGCGTCGTGCCCACCAGCTGGCCGTGCTGGCGCTGGCCCGCCTCGGTGACCCGCGGGCGCTGCCCTGCCTGCGCACAGCACTGGACGGCGACACCGACACCTGGCGAGCGGTGCAGGACGCCATGCACCTGGGGCCGCTTGCCGCCGAGCTGGTACCGCAACTCGCTCGGCTGCTGAGCGGGTTCGACCTGTCGACGCCGGCGGTCGGGATGCCGTACAACGCCCTGCTGTCCGCCCTCGCCAAGACGGGCGACCCTGCCGCGGTACCCGCGATCACCGCTGCCCTCGACGGGGCACTGCGGCGAAAGGAGTGGCGCGACGCCGCCTCCGCCCTGAAGAACCTCGCCTCCTTCGGCCCCGCCGCCGCATCCGCGCTGAAGGCGGTGCGCCCGCTGGCCGACGCCGAGGACGTCCACCTGCGGGCGGCCGCCACAGCCGCGTTGTGGGCGCTGGACCCCGACCCCACCGACGCCGTGCCCCGGCTGGTCGCGCTGCTCGACACCCACCGGCGCGACGAGGCGGCCGGGGTCCTCGCTCTGGTCGGCCCGTCGGCCGCGGCCGCGCTGCCACGGTTGACGGAGTTGCTGGGCGTCACGTCCGCATGGACCCGGGTGCGGGCGGCCACTGCGGTGTGGGGCATCGCCGGTGAGCCCGAAGCCGCAGCCGTCCGCCAGGCGCTGCAGGCCGCGTGGGAGAGCAACCGCCACACGGCGAACGAGGTGCTGGCCTGCCTGGAGCGGATGGGTCCCGCCGCCGCCCCGCTCCGCCCGCGCGTGGCAGCGGAGCTGGCGCACGCGCGTCGCAGCGGGCGGTTCGAAACGGCGGCCAACGACGAGGAACTCCAGCGGACCTGCCGGGCCCTGATAGGGCGCCTTGCCTAGGACCTACCGGAGGTGAAGGGCGGGTTGTGGCTGCCACGCTCGAACTGCATGTGGGCTGGTCCAGCATTGCGTTGATGAGCGAGAAAGGGGGCGGCTGCGGCCGAAGCTCGGTGGCGATCGGCGCCGAGTCGGCCCCGTCCCCGGCCCAGAGCCCGCCGCCGACCCCCGGCAGCGCCACGGCTACCTCCCGGCCCCGGGCGGCCGCACCGCTCCAGGGGACCGCACTCCCGGGGACTGCGTACTGCGCCGCGCCCCCACCGGTCCAACCGGCCCGGCACCGGAGAGGGTTGGCGTCGGTACCCGGCCGGCTACCGCCGCGGCCGCCCGGAGGGAGCAGGACAGCCGGACCTTCCGCGCCCCGCGCTGACGCACGGCCGGGCCACATCCCGGCGCAGGGAGCCCGGGACGGGGACGGCTCCGGGTGACGGCCTGCACGCCGCGGCCCGCCACCTGCAGCCCGGCGGGTCGCGGCGTGCAGGTAGCGGGGCGCCCCTGCGCGAGGTCAGGCCACCGCCTCCGCCCGCGCACCGCCGCGGGTCTCCTGCCGCACCACGCGCCGGCGCCGGGACGGCATCCCCATCGTGGGGTTGGCGACGCCCCAGGCCGCCCCCTTGCAGATGAGCTCCTTGTAGAGCGCGGCCACGCGACCCGTCAGGGCGCGCTGGAGCGCCCGGTCGCCGGCGGTGACGAACTGGATCAGGCCCTCCTTGCGGCCGAGGGAGACGCACTGCTGGAAGTAGCGGATGGGCACGCGGGGAACCTTGGTCCCGGTCAGCCGGGCGGCGATGGCGTCGGCCGCCTGCCAGGCCATCGGGACGCCCGAGGCACAGGACATCCGCAGCGGCTTGTCGTCGGGACCGATCGCCATCGCGGCGTCGCCCACGGCGTACACGTCCGGGTGGGAGACCGAGCGCATCGTGCCGTCGACCACGATCTGGCCCCGGTCGGTGACGTCCAGGGTGGTGGCGCCGGCGATCGGGTGGACGGCGAAGCCGGTGGTCCAGACCGTGACCGCGGCCGGGAGGGTCCGGCCGTCGGCCGTCGCCACGCCGTCCGCCGCCACCGCGCTGACGGCGGTGTTCTCGTGGACCGTGATGCCGAGCCCGTCCACCACCTTCCGCAGGTGGGTGCGGCCCTTCTCGGAGAGCCAGTCGCCGAGGGCGCCGCGGGCGGCCAGGGTGACGTCGAGGTCCGGGCGGGCCTCCGCGATCTCGGTCGCGGCCTCCAGGCTGGTCAGGCCGCCGCCGACCACGACCACCGCCCGGCCGGCCTCCAGGGCGGCCAGCCGGCCGCCGAGGTGGATGGCGCCGCGGCGGCTGGCGAGCTCGTGGGCGTGCTCGGCGGCGCCGGGGACGCCTCCGTCGTTCCAGCCGCTGCCCAGCGCGTAGACCAGGGTGTCGTACTCCAGCTCCTCGCGCTCGCGGCCGTGTGCAGACGTGACGGCCACCGTCTTGCGGTCCACGTCCACGGCGGTGACGCTGGCGAGCTTCAGTGCCACGCCGGTGCCCGCGAACATCGCGGCGAACGGCCGGGGCCGCAGCTGCTGCCCGGCCGCGAGCTGGTGCAGCCGGACGCGCTCGACGAAGTCGGGCTCGGGGTTGACCAGGGTGATGGTGACGTCCTGGGGGTTCAGCCGCTTGGCGAGGCGACCTGCGGCGGTGGCTCCGGCGTAGCCGGCTCCGAGGACGACGATGCGGTGCTGCATGGTTCTGCTCCTGTCTGCGACGGCCCCGCCGTGGTCTCGGCGCGGTTTCGCCACCTGAACCGGGCAGCCCGGCGTTTCCTGACAGGATCAGGATGTGAAGCACGTCACATCGGGTCAGAGGAGGTGGAGCGGGGAGTCCCCGTGGTCCGTGCCGGCCCACTGCTCGGTCGCGCGGACCAGCTTGTCGGGGTTGACCTGGTTGCGGACCGCGGCGATGCCCTCCGCGGTGATCTCCAGGCAGCTGATCCCGATGACCCGGCCGTCCACGACCGCCACCAGGGCGGGCCCGCCGTTGGCGGTCGTGGCGTGGATCTCGGCCTCGCCCCCGGTGTGGACCCGCTTGGCCCCGCTGGGCTTGAAGAGGCCGCGCAGGAACTTGGCCACCGCGAGCGCACCCTCGAACGCCTTCGCGCGGGCCGGGACCTTCCCGCCGCCGTCGCCGACCGCGACGACGTCCTGGGTGAGCAGGCGCACGAGGGGTTCGGTACGGCCGGTGGTCGCCGCGGCCAGGAACTCCTCGACGATCCTCCGGGAGGCGGCCTCGTCGATCTCGGTGCGCACCTTGCCGTCCGCGACGTGCTTCTTGGCCCGGTGGTGGATCTGCTGGCTGGCGGCCTCGGTGACGTCCAGGATCTCGGCGATCTCGCGGTGCGGGTAGTCGAACGCCTCCCGCAGCACGTACACCGCCCGCTCGTTGGGCGACAGCCGCTCCAGCAGGACCATGACGGCGTACGACACGGACTCGCGCTGCTCGGCGGTGTCGGCCGGGCCGAGCATCGGATCGCCGGCGAGCAGCGGCTCGGGGAGCCAGGTCCCCACGTACGTCTCGCGCCGTGCCCGGGCCGAAGTGAGCATGTTGAGGCAGAAGTTGGTGAGGACCTTGGTCAGCCAGGCCTCCGGCACCTCGATCCGCCCGACGTCGACCGCCTGCCAGCGCAGGAACGTCTCCTGCACGGCGTCCTCCGCCTCGCTCGCCGAGCCGAGCAGCCGGTAGGCGATGGCCTCCAGCCGGGGCCTGGCGGCCTCGAACCGGTCGACGTCACTCATCATCAGGCCCATGCCCGCGATCCTAGTGCCCCGACCGACCCAGGTCGCCGTGGGCCCGGTGGGCCGGGTAGAGCCGGGCGGCCGCGGGGATGTCGCGGTCCGGGCCCCGGGCCTGACGGACGCCCAGGCGGAGGAGCGACCCGCGCCCGTCGGCGGCGCGAGTGGGATCGCTCGCCGCGCGGGCGCTCCGCTTCAGCCGGCGGGGGTGCCGATCCTGTCGTGTTCGAGCGCGGTCAGGAGTTGCCGCAGGGCCTGCCCGGCGTCGTGCAGCTGCGCGGGGTCCAGGGCCGCGTGGACGAGCGCGCCGATGGCCGCGAACGTCTCATCCGCTTCGTGGACGAGTTGCGTGGCGGTGTCAGTGAGCTCCAGCAGCGAGGAGCGGCGGTCGGCGGGATCGGGAACGCGCCCGACCAGGCCGCGCCCTTCGAGGCGGTCGATTCCCTTGCTGGTCGCTCCGACGCCGATGGCGAAGAAGCCCGCGAGGTCGCCGACGCGTGCGTCCGGGTGGTCGTGCAGGTAACGCAGGAACTCGTACTGCGAGGCCGTGATCCCGTGGCGGCGGCGCAGCCGGTCGTTGAGCGCGTTGTACAGGCGGGTCTCGCACCGCACCAGGTCGCTGAAGAAGGTCGCCGCCACCCCGCCGTCCCACTTAGATGCCTGGGCATATGTATTATCTTCCATGGCATATAACATACCGGTCGTGCGCCGAAGGAGAAGACTCAGTGAGCAAGGAACAGCGCGAAGCCATCGCCGCCCTGCTGGGGCAGGCCCCGCAGGGGTTCGAGCCGCAGCCCGTCGAGCGGATGCGGGAGAACTTCGCCCGCATGATGGCCCAGTTCACCGTCCCGCAGGTGCGCACCACCGGCACCGAGTTGGGCGAGCGGCCCGCGGTCCTGGTCGAGCCGGAAGGCGAGCAGCGCCCGGGCACCATCCTGTACTTCCACGGCGGGTCGTTCTCCCTCGGCTCCCCGCAGACGGCGATGGGCCTGACCGCCGGCCTCGTCACCCGCACCGGGCACCGGGCCCTGTCACTGGACTACCGGCTCGCGCCGGAACACCCCTTCCCCGCCGCGATCGAGGACTGCCTCTCCGCTTACCGGGCACTGCTGGAGGACGGGGTCGACGCGCGGTCCATCGCCTTCGCCGGCGATTCGGCCGGCGGCGGCCTGACCGTGACGACCACCCTCGCCGCGCGGAAGGCCGGACTGCCGGTGCCCGGCGCCGTCGTTGCCTTCTCCCCCGGCCTGGACCACACCCGCACCGGCGCCACCATGACGACGAAGGCCGGCATCGACCCCTTCTTCACCCCCGAAGGCATGGCCCACACCAGTGAGATGTACCTCGCCGGGCAGGACCCCCACCAAGAACTGCTCGCCCCGGCCGTCCTGGCCGATCTGACCGGCTTCCCTCCGCTGCTGCTGCAGGTCGGGACGAACGAACTGCTGCTGGACGACTCGGTGCGCCTGGCCCAGCGTGCCCGCGACGCCGAGGTCGACGTCATCCTGGACGTCACGGCCGGCGTGCCGCACGTCTTCCAGTCCTTCACCGGCCGGCTCGACGAGTCCGACCAGGCCCTCGACCGCGCCGCCCTCTTCCTCGCCCAGCACCTCGAGGCCTGAACCAGCGTCCGCCCCCGGTCGCCGACGGCAGCCGACGGCCAAGGGTCGAGGCGCCGCCCGGCGGTGCGTCCGCCTGCCGGCCGGGCAGGACCACGTGGCTGAGCCCGTCGGTCAGTCGATGCCTTCGATGATGCGGAAGTCGCGCTCGACGCCGTCGGAGAGGACCACCAGCGCCTCCTGGTAAGCCTCGCTCTCGTAGGCCGTGACGGCCTGTTCGAAGCTGTCGAACTCGATCAGAATGACACGGTTCGTGTTTCCGGCCTCGGATGGACGCTCGGCTTGCTCGATCCCGGCGACGGAGCACCGGGCAGGTGTGAGGACGTGCTGATCCGGTCTGGTTCGGTTCTGCCACCCGCGACTGCCGGTTCGCGTCCCGGCGAAGTCTTCCACAGTGCCCCGAGTGCCTTCGGCGGCGGGGGAACGTGCCGGAGACGGACCGGTGGAGACACCGCCTCAGCCGAACCTCGCCGGGTGTCCGCCACCTGCTGGTGCCGTCGGCGTCAGCAGCAGACTGAGGTGCGTGCCGGACATGCGTTGCAGGAAGTTCAGAGCCGTCCGCTCGCAGCGGCCGGCGCGTCGTACGTCCAGACGCGGCGCCAGGCGGGCGTCGATGCGTTCGCGCGGCTGATCGACGAACTCGCCGACGACGAGGTCGGGGCCCTGGTGGCGGCGCTGCCGGCGCCGGCACACCTGGCAGAGCTCTAAAGCCAGGACCGCGAAGGGCCGAAGCGGTAACGGGGCGCACCCCGGAGCGCTCCGAGGCGCTCCCGAGGCGCTCCCGAGGCGCGACTGGTGGCCCCCGCTCGCTCGACAGCGCGCACGCGCAGCTGACTGTTGGCCGGAAATGCGGGTTTGGCACGGGCGTTGACCGACATCGGTCCAAACTGACGATACGTCAGGCTATAACCGTACTCCGACTCATCGTGGGGGGAACCATGAAGATCGCACGCACGCTTGCGTGTTCACTGCTCGCCTTGGCCGGCGCCTTTGCCACCGCACTCCCCGCAGCCGCCGACCCTCCGACCGCCGGCCAGGACGAGGCGGTCGAGCTCGCCGTCGAGGGCATCGTGCCGGGCGGCAACACTCTGGTCAACGTCCAGTGGAACCCGGGCGGCACTGCCGCCACCACCGGCCCGACCCAGATCACCCTGGACGTGCCGGCCGGCTTCAGGATCCAGAACACCCAGATGTACGCATGGCCGGGCGACTACACGTGGAACAGCGCGATCTCGCCCGACGGCCGGCACCTCACCGCCACCTTCGTCGGCACCCGCGAGCCGGGCTTTCTGACGTACCTGGCCGTGGATGTGTCCACCCCGACCACGGTGCCGCCCGGGGTGTTCACCGCGACCGTTTCGCATCGGGACGACACCGACCCGGCCAACGATGTCGCCAGCGAAACCACCGCGCACGCCCAGGTGACACCGGCGATCCCGCCCGCCCCGGAGGTCAGCTGGGTGGACGGGTTCTTCGGCCCGGGCGCCGGCGGCACCCCGGTGACCATCACCGGTGAGCACCTGACCGACGCCATGGTGCTCTTCGGCGACACCCCGGCCGTCGGTGCCACGTGCACCGACACCGAGTGCACCGCGACCACCCCGGGCGGCCTCGGCGTGGTGCCGGTCAGCGTGGTCACCCCCGGCGGCACGGCGGACGACGCCGGCCTCTTCGGCTACTACGGCCCGCCGCCCGCGGCGCCGGCCCCGGTCTTCGGCGGCTTCTACATCCCCGGCAGCATGGATCCCGGCGGCCCGCTGGCCAGCGGCCCCTCGGCCGGTGGGTCCGGCATCTGGCTGCAGGGGACCGACCTGGCCGGCGGGCGGGTGTACTTCGGGGACGTGCCCGGGATCGACAGTTCCTGCGGCCCGTCCTTCTGCTCCGTCATCTCCCCTCCCGGCACCGGCACGGTCGACGTCAGGGTGGTCACCTTCGGCGGGATCACCCCGGTCGTGAGCACCGACCGGTTCACCTACACCGGCTGAAGCCGGCCACCGGGCACGCGCCACGGGCCCGGACCGAACGCAGCCCCTCGGCCGACCGCCCCGCCGACCCGGATCTCCGGAGGGTCGGCGGGGCGTTGCCGCCCCCGGACCCCCGGCCGCTGCCCTCGCTGACGAAAGTACGACCGGCTGCTCAGGCTCCGGGCCACCGAGGAAGGAAGACCGTCTCGGCGCTCAAGAGCCCGAGCCGGGTGTGCGAAGGCCCGTCCGCTGATGCTGATCGGCGACTCCGCTACCGGCAAGTCCCACCTGCTGCCCGGGATCGGCACCGCGATCGCTGGGGCCGGCATGACCGTGCCGCCACATCGCCGCGACCGCGCTGGTGAACGAGCTCGCCGAGGTCGGGGCCGACAAGAACCTGAGCGCCAGGATCACCCGATGCGCCAAAGTCGATCTTCTGTGCCTGGACGAGTTCGGCTATCTCAACCCGGACAGACGCGGCGCCAAGCTGCTGTTCCAGATCTCCACCGAGCGCGAGGAGCGCACGGCCACCGCCGTCGCCTCCAACGCTCCGTTCGGCGAGTGAGACAGGACCTTCACCGACCCTCGGCGCTGCGCGGCCATCGCCGACCGGCTGAACACGCGGCCCGGTGACGTCTGCCTCTGCCAATCGGGGTGCTTCCCCGGAAGGCGGTGGCGGTGGGCTCAGTCGAACCGAATGTGCTTGGCACCCGTCCAGGCGCGGCGGAGGCGCCCTCTGAGTGCGCTGTCGGTGTTCGGAGCGAGAGTCAGTCCCGAAGACGCGGCGAGATGGTCGGCGACCTGCGGAATCGTGAGCCGATCGGTCCACACCTGCTGGGCGAACTCCTCCTCACGCAAACGCTCCAGACACACGTCGAGCTTCGACAGGGCGAAGCTCTCCCGCCGCAGAGGGGCGTCCTTTCCGGCCACGAACTGCACGACATGCCCGAAGCCACGCTCGCGCAGCCGTTGCAGTACGGTCCCGCGCTCGGCCAGCAACGCGAAGTGCCGAACGTCATGGCCGCGCTCTCGCAGTCGACCGACGGTCTCGCGCAAGTACACCGGCTCCACGACCGTCATCGGCGCGATCACCACACCGTCGTGATCAGTCAGAGCACGGTCCAACACTTCGAAGACACCTTGCCGCCAGGCGGGTAGATCCTGGAAGTCCCCGCGCAACGGCGGCGGCATCATCCGATGCAGACCGAAACCCACGTGCTCGGGGTCGTAGATGACGCTGTCGGCGAGGCGCCGCTGGATCTCGTGCGCGGTCTGGGTCTTGCCACCGCCGAACGGACCGTTGATCCACAGGAGCATGCACCAGACCCTACTGCGCCTGCCGGTGACCCCGCCCGGGAGCTGAAACAGGGACAGGCTCGACGCCGGCGGTAGGTGCGGCTGTCGCACTGAGCTCGGCCGCGGTCGTGCCGCTGACCTCAGTCGAGCGCTCGCCGCGGCGCAGCGGGCTGGACGGCCAGGTGCAGCTCGAGCCGTGAGGAGGACCTTGGTGACCGGGCCCCAGCGTCGCGACACGTTGGCGGTTTTCCGTGCCGCACTCTCGGGAACCGGCCCCGCGCCGACGCGGACATGCCGTAGCCTCACGTCCACCAGTACCGGACGCTCCTTGGGGGGAACGTGAACTCGCTTATGGCAAAGGCTCGTTTGTTACTCTCGTTAGCGCTCGCGGGGGCGCTGATGGCCGTCGGCGCCGGAACCGCGAGTGCCGCCCCGGCCGGCGCTTCCGCCGTCGATCCCGTTCCGGGGGGCGAGGCCACCATCACCCTGCCGGCCAGTCCCTGGGGCCACCCGCTCATCAGCGCGGACGGCACCACCGCCTACGTCGGGGTCGGGCAGGGCAACTCCGGCAACAGCCTGGAGGTGATCGACACCCAGGCCGGGGTGATCACCACCGGGGTGCAGGTCGGCAGCGACATGTGGAGCGGCCCGAAGGTGTTCAGCGCCGACGGCAAGCTGATCTACCTGGTCACCGAGGGCACCCTGAACGTCTTCGACACCACCACGAACACCGTCCGTTCCCGCATCCCGTTCCCGGACCAGCCCCGCCCCGCGGGCTACCGGGCGGGCGGGACCGTGGGCCTGGCCATCAGTCCGGACGGCTCGACGCTCTACCTGGACCAGGACCAGCCCTTCGCCGACTTCCAGCCGCCTGTCGGCCAGGGCCGCATCCTCACCTTCTCCACCGCCCAGAACGCCTTCACCGACAGCACGCCCCTGCCGACCGGGGTGCTGCAGTCGATCCTGCTCCGGCCGAACGGCAAGGACGCGTACATCACGACCCCGCAGGGCGTGCTCCACCTCGACGTCTCGGGCGCCCACCCTACGGTGGTGCGCACCGTCACGTCGGCGGAGTTCAACGGCACGGTGAGCCTGAGCCCGGACGGCACCCGGCTGTACGCCCTGGCCGCCGGCAACCACGAGCTCGTGCTCGACCTCACCACCGACACCCAGCTCGCGGACATCGATCTGAAGACCTCGTTCGCCGTCGAGGACACGGCCGTGAACCTGGACGGCACCCGCCTGTACGTCTCGGTGGACACCCAGAACCCCGGGCCGACGATCTACGCCTACGACACTGCGACCAACACGCCCGTCCCCGACGAGACCATCACCCCCTCCGACCTGGAGCACGCGCTGGGCATGACGGTGGGCCCGGACGGTCAGACGCTCTACGTCACCGGCTTCAACGCCTCCGACAACGTGGGCTCCTACCTGCAGATCATCAGCATCTGACCGACCTACACGACGTGTGGCGCGCCCGGACCTCCGGGCCCGCCACGCGTTCCGCCGCCTTCGCCACATGGTTGGCCGGCGAACGGTCGGCGCGTGGCCGTGGGCTAGTGTCCAACTTGACGTGATCAAGCTAGACACGGAAGGCAAGTTCAGCCGATGGCCATGCACGCCCTCCCCCGCCCGGCGGGCTCGACAAGTCCGGCCTTGCCGGCCAGGCGATCCCCCTTACCGGCAAGGCGCTCCCACAGCGCCCGCCGATCGCGGCGCGACGGACCGCGCGTCACATCCGTTGCGCTCGGCACCGTCCAGGCACTGCTGATCGCGCTCCTGGCGGTGCCGTTGACCGTGCTCGCCGCCGTCCCGGCACAGGCGCTCCCGCCGAGCCGGACGCCCTTCCTCACCTGGAACATGCAGGGAGCGACCGCGCAGGGTGCGAACCTCTGGGCGAACTACCTCCCCCGCATCCTCAACGGAGCCCGGACCGGCAGCGGGGGCCGCGCCGACGTCGTCATGCTCCAGGAGGCGGGTGCCGATGTGCCGCGCGGGGCCACCGAGTTGGACAACCCGCTCGGCACCGTGGGCAACCGGCTGGTCACCTACGTCAACTGGCACGCGAGCCAGCGCCCCTCCGAGTGGTACATGGTCTTCCTCCAGACCAACGACCCGGTGGTCCCGGGCGGCCGGGTGAACACCATCGTGATGGCGACCACCCCGGTCAACGAGGCGATGGTGGTGGACAACCCGCACGGCAGCAACGTCGGCCGGCCCGCCATCGGCATCCGGCTGGGCAACGACTGGTACTTCAGCTACCACGCGCTCTCCGGTGGCGGCGGCGACGCGGTCACCATGCTGAACGCGATCGGAACCGCCGTCCGGGCCGCTCAACCGGCGGGCGTGCGCTACGACTGGACCGTGGGCGGGGACTTCAACACCAGGCCCGACACCCTGGCCAACCGGCGGGAGTACCCCAACATCCCGACGCCGTCCGGCTACCGGCCCACCATCCTGGCCACCGGCCAGCCGACCCACCGGAGCCCGGACGGGACCCAGCGGGAGCTCGACTTCGCCGTGACGACCACCGACCAGGGCGCTTTCCAGCGGACCGTGCAGCCGAGCCAGGGCGGCTCCGACCACGATCCGGTGTTCGTCGCCCCCGTCGTCGCACGACCGACCATCACCACCCGGCCGCCGGTGGCCACCATGCCGGTCGGCGGCTTCGCCATCGACGGCGCCAACGTGCAGCAGGACCCGGTCCGTTACTCGGGCATGCGCGAGGACCTGTACGGATGCACCTGGATCCAGCCGCCCCCGCCCATCTGCCGGTCGTCCCCACCGCTGCGCTCCGCTGCGGCGCGCACGGCGGACGCAGCGGACGCAGCGGACGCGGCGGGCGCAGCGGACGCGGCGGGCGCAGCGGCCTCCGGCCCGCCGGGGTTCAGCTTCGTGGGGGCCGTGAGCAAGGGGAACGTCGACGACGGTGACAACCAGGAGGAGGCCTTCCCCGGCCAGAGCATCGGCGAGCTGCGCCAGCACCTGGTCGGCGACCTGCGCACGGACAAGCCCGGCGTGGTGCTGGTCCAGGTCGACGTCGCCAACGACCTGGCGACCCACAGCGGCCTGACGGTCGCCCAGGAGGCGAGCGAGCTGCGCGGCCTGCTCGACCAGGTCTTCGTCGAGCTGCCCGACACGACGGTGCTGGTCGGCGACCCGGTACCGTCCAGGACGCCGGCCGTGCAGGACGAGATGTACACCGGTACCGCCTCGTACATCTCGTTGTCGAGCGAGATCATCGCCGGCGAAGCCGTGGCGGGCCACCGGATCCGGCAGGTGGTCCTCGGCTTCGACCACGACACCGGCTACCTGGACACCGGGCAGACCGCCGACGGCGTGCCCGACTACCGCGGCTACCTGGCCATGGCCGATGCCTACGCGGCCCAGCTGACCAGCGCGTGGCAGGACGGCACCATCGTCGACCCGGCCGACGTCCTGGTGAACCCCGCCGACCTGGTGGTCGACGGCAGCGGCATCGACGACACGGCGTCCTCCCCGAGCGGTGGCCCGACCACCGGCGGGCCGCTGCGGGTGCTGGTGGTCGGGGACTCGATGACCGAGGGCATGGAGGGCGACTGGACCTGGCGCTACCGGCTGTGGCAGTGGTTCAGGGACCAGCACGTGGCCGTCGACTTCGTCGGCCCGTACCGCGGGACCAAGCAGCCGGACGCCCCGACCGGTCCACCCGCCCCGCCCCCGCTCCAGGGGGAGATCCAGAACCCCTCGATCGCGGACCCGCCCGTCTCGGGCGCCTACGCCGAGGGCGTTCCCGCGGACTTCGACGGAAACCACTTCGCCGTGTGGGGGCGCCAGGCCGCCCAGGACAAGGACCTGATCGGGCCGGTGGTCGCGCAGTACCAGCCCGACCTGGTCCTCTTCGGCATCGGGTTCAACGACATGGGGTGGCTCGTCAGCGACGCGCCCGGCACGCTGGACAGCGTGAAGACCCTGGTCGACCGGGCCCGCGCGGCCAAGCCGGACATCCGCTTCGCGGTGGCGAACGTTCCCATGCGGCCCCTCATCAGCGGCCGTCAGGACCTGATCGTCAAGACCAGGCAGTACAACAGCATGCTCAAGGACGCGATCCCGTCCTGGAGCACCCCCGCCTCCCCGGTGAAACTGGTCGACTGGGAGGACGCCTACAGCTGCGACACCAACACCTGCGCGGCCGGCTACGACAACCTGCACCCCAACGCCCTGGGCGAGTACCAGATCGCGTCCGCCTACGAGCACACGCTCCACGACGACTACGGCATCGGCCAGTCCGTGCCCGGCATCCCCGACACGATCCCCGCCCGGCCGATCTCCCCGGTCTCGGGGGTCGTGGCCGAGTCCGTCCCCAGCGGGGTGAAGATCGGCTGGAACCCGGTGTTCGGCGCGCGCGGCTACGACGTCCGCTACCGGCTCGCGGGCAACACGCAGTGGAGCCAGGCACAGGTCTCCACCAACCGCTACGACACCACCTGGACCCAGGACGGCTGGACCTGGGAGTACCAGGTCCGCACGGACAACGACGGTGACGGCCAGTCCGACTGGTCCCCGACGGTCACCGCGACCGCGCACCCCGAGACCGCGGCGCCGCCCGCGGCCGCGAGCACCATCACCCTGGCGACTCCCACCGGCGTCGACGTGTCCTGGCAGCCGGCGACGGGTCCCCACACGGACAGCATCGACCGGTACCAGGTCATCACCTGGGACCGGGACGTCCCGGGGGCGTACATCGGCGGCACGGCGGTCAGGGGGACCAGCGTGCACATCGACGGTCTCGTCCCGGGCCACCACTACCTCATCGCGCTGGTGACCTGGAACCGGGCGGGCGGCGGCATGCCGGGCGTGGCCAGGTCGGTGACCATCGGTGCGGGGACGCCGCCGGTGCCGACGAACGTCACGATCAAGTCCATCGACCCCACCACCGTCCAGCTGACCTGGCAGGGCTCCCCGGCGGCGGCCGGCTATCGGGTGTGGATGCAGAACGTCAAGGACCACACTCCGGCCGCACCGGACGCGTTCGTCTCCGACTCGCCCGACCACCAGGTGGCCTTCCTGTTCCCGGGGAACTGGAACTACGAGTTCTGCATCACCGCGTTCAACGGCACGCTGGAGTCCGGCCGGTCCACCTGCGTCTCGGTCCCGCCCCCGCTCCCGCCGCCGTCGACCGGCGGAACCACACCGCCACCGAGCACGGGCAGCCACCCGGCGGCGGGGCTGTCGACAGAAGCCCTACCGACGGCAGGCCGGCTCGCCGAACCGCCTGGGGAGCTGGCCACGTCAGCGCCCGCGCCCACGCCCACGCTCGTCGGCTGATGCCGGGGACGATCTGACACGCTCGTGGGCTGGCCGGGCCGACCGGGCCCGGCCCAGCCCACGAGGCCGGCCGGGCCCGGTCCCGATCGGAGCCGTGGTGCTACGCCTGCAGCAGCGCCTGGTAGGTGTACAGCGGCGCGTCCTCGTCCAGCGGCGCGATCGCGGCGACGTAGCCGTCCGGGCGGACCATGATCCGGCCACCGTTCGGCAGGCCGTAGCGGGCAGCCGTGCGGCCGTCGGGGTCCTGGATCACGGCGTCGTAGCCGGTCGGGGCGGTGCCGAGAGCACTGACCAGAAGCTGACGTACCGTCACATCGGGCACCGGCATCGGTGCCGAGCCGTCGACCGCCACGGTGAGCAGCACGTGCTCGTGCGTTCCGGCGAGTGCTGCACGCAGCTCCGGGCCGGCCACGGGGAGATGGTCACCGGCGTGCAGTTCGCCGCGGCCCCGGCTCTGGACCACGATCGGGCTCTTCCGGTACGCGACCGTGACCTCCTCGGTACGATCGGCCATCGCCTGGCGGACCGGGGCGAGGCCCGTGAGCAGGTGCATCCCCTTGTTGCGCAGCTTCTGCGCGATCGGGTTGACGATGGTGCCCGCCCGGGTGAGCGTGCTGGCGAACTGGATCACCTGGGCGCCGACCGGGTGACGCTCGGCGTGGTAGCTGTCCAGCAGGGCCGGGCCGGCCTGGCCGGCGCTGACCAGGGCGAGCTTCCAGGCGAGGTTGTGGGCGTCCTGGATGCCGGTGTTCATGCCCTGAGCGCCGGCCGGGCTGTGGACGTGAGCCGCGTCGCCGGCCAGCAGCACCCGGCCGACCCGGTACTCGGGCACCTGGGCGTGGTGCACCTCGAAGACGGTGAGCCAGCGCGAGTCGCGGATCCGGATCGGACGCTCGGCGCGCTCGTCGACCACCTGCTGCAGCCACTCCTGGGTGGCGGTGCGCTCCTCGTCCGTGGCGATGTTCGCGATCAGGCGCAGCCGATCGCCCTCCATGGGGAAGACCAGCAGCGGGCCGTCGTGCGGCGCGAAGAAGGTGTACATGCTGTGCGGATCGAGATCGTGGTCGGCGTTCACGTCGCCCATCAGGAACTTCTCGCCCTTGAACGTCCCGGCCAGTGCGCTGCCGACCAGGTGCCGCGCCTGGCTGTGCCCGCCGTCGGCGCCCACCAACCAGCCGGTGCTGACGGTCTCCTGGCGCCCGTCGGCGTGCTCGAGCACCACCTGGGCACCGTGCTCGTCCTGGGTCAGGCCGGTCAGGGTCACCTCGCGCTCGACGGTGACGCCGTGCTCGGCGAGCGCCTTGGTGAGGATGCGCTCGGTCTCGGTCTGCGCAATGGTCACCGAGTACGGGAACGGGCTGTCCACCAGGTCGAGTGCGATCCTGGCGACCACCTCGCCGTCCGCGTGCATCTCCATCGCGGTGGTCCGGACCCCTGCCCGGATCAGTTCGTCGACCAGGCCCAGCCGCTCGAACACCTCCAGGCTGCGGGCGTGCACGACGATGGCGCGCGACTCCGTGGTGGGCTCGGCCAACCGGTCCACGATCCGCACCGGAACCCCGCGCCGGGCCAGCTCCAACGCGGCGGTCAGCCCCACCGGGCCCGCACCTACGACGATGATCGGGTCGCTCACCAGCAGTCCTCATGTTCGCGCCAATGGGGATATCGGATGGGCCGTCACCTGCTCCACGGGCCCGCTCGATCGGCGAGCAGTGTACCGATCCACCTGCTCGAGGTCACCGCCGCCGACCGGGTCGCGGACGCACCTGGCCTCGCCGACCCGGACCCGCCGCCGGCTGCCCGGCCGCCGCCTGAACCGCCATGGCCCGCCGTCAGGCCTGGCGGGCGTAGGACGTGAGGCGATCGGCGAGTGCGGTGACGAGGTCGCGCAGTTCGGCGGGGCGCTCGATGACGAACGGGCGGTCGAGCGCGGCGAGTACCGGGGGCAGCCAGTCGAGCCGCTCGGCCCGCAGCTCGACGCGTCGCCAGCGCTCGACCGACGGGTCCTCGCCCGCCGCGGGCTCGTGCTCGTGCTCCTCCAGGGTCGCGACGGCGGCGGGAAGGTGAGCGCGGATCTGCTCGACCGTCGCGTGGATCCGCACGGTCACCTCGTGCCGGTAGTCGGCCGTGGCGAACGCCGCCACCAGCCGCTGCGCCGGATCGGGACCCGCGGGCGGGTCGAAGGTGCCGGGCAGGGTCCTGGCGTCTGCGATGCGGTCGAGCCGGAAGGTCCGGTACTCGCCGATCCGGGCGTCGTGGCCCGTGACGTACCAGCGGCCCGCGTGGGCGACGATGCCATGCGGGTGCAGCGTGCGTTCGCTGCGCCGGCCGTCGCGGTCGGTGTAGCGGATCGAGACCGGTCGGTGGTGGCGTACCGCGTCGGCGACGGTGAGCAGGACGGCGGTGTCCGGGGTGTCCGGGGTGTCGAACTCGCCGGGTCGGTCCGTGAAGGCGAGGGCTTCCAGGAGGGTGTCGAGCCGGCGGGCGAGGTGCCTGGGCAGCACCCGCCGGATCTTCGCCGATGCCGTCTCGCTCGCGGTGTGCTGCGCCGCCGTCAACCCCGCCCGGCGGCCGGCGACCAGGCCGAGCAGCACGGCCAGCGCCTCGTCCTCGCCGAGCATGAGCGGCGGCAGCCGGTACGTGGGGGCGAGCCGGTACCCGCCGTGGCGGCCGCGCACCGATTCCACGGGCACGTCCAGGTCGATCAGCTGCTCCACGTACCGGCGCACGGTGCGCCCCTCGACGCCGAGTCGGTCGGCGAGTTCGGCGACCGTGCGGATGCCGCCCGACTGCAGCAGCTCCAGGAGGGTCAGTACGCGGCCGGTGGGTCGAGGCATGTTCGCAGCCTAACGCGAATACAGGACCGATTCTGTCCACTATTTCCCCTAGCGTGCGACTCGCAAGCCCTCCGGCACAGCCCAAGGAGAAACCCATGGAGTTCGTCTCGATCCGCATCATCACCGGCGACGTCGCGCGCCTCGTCGAGTTCTACGAGCGAGCCACCGGCGCGCGGGCGACGTGGGCCACCGAAGACTTCGCCGAGCTCAGGACCGCGGGCGCGACCCTCGCGATCGCCGGCACCCGCACCGTCCCGCTGTTCGCCCCGGGCTCCGCCCGTCCGGCGGAGAACCACAGCGTGATCACCGAGTTCCTCGTCGACGACGTGGACCGCGTCCACCGGAACCTGACCGGCATCGTCACCGACTTCGTCACCGAACCCACCACGATGCCCTGGGGCAACCGGTCACTGCTGTTCCGCGACCCCGACGGCAACCTCGTCAACTTCTTCACCCCCGTCACCCCGGCAGCCATCGAAAGGCTCGCACGCTGACGCCACGCAGTTCGTGTCAAGGCCACCCGGGTGTGGCTCGTCAGCGGGTTCCGGAGCGAACCGGACGAAGACGCAGCCCCCGTCGGGCTGGGGCACGGCCAGCACCGCCAGGCCCGCCGACTCCGCGAATGCGGACGCGGTCAACGGCTGTCGACTTGCCGTGGATGTCGGTACGGGCGAGGCGGTGACGGTGGCGCGGGGCTGCGGCAGGGCAGGGACGGTCGACGGAGGCACCGGTAGCACCTCATCGCGGCCGGGCCCGCCGCCGTACTTGATGATCACCGCCATCAGGGACAGCCCTCAGCGCACGCGCTGAGCACCACTGCCATCCCGAGCACCGCGGGCGACGCCGCAGCACACGCCGTCGCTCCGTCACAACGGCTCTGCCGCCCGCACGAGTTCCCGTACCGGCTCGGCGGGCGCCACCGACCGCTGTTACCCCGCACGAGTAAGCAGGCAGCAGGCGGAGAGCCGGAGCGATGGCACGGACGGACGACCAGCACGGATCCGATGAGACAGGACAGATCAGAGCGTCTGAGCGATTCCGCGCGGCTCCTGCCACGCCACGCTGCCCCCGGCCCAGGGCTTGCTCTGCCCGGACTCCGTGGGCCCCGGGGCGGCTGCCGGTCAGCACCATGGAGCTACGGTTCGCTGGTACTGATCTAGAAGTTGACGGGAGGCCAGGCCTGGCCGGCGCCGAAGTCGTACCAGATCTGGTTGTTGCCGTTCCAGCAGTCCCACTGCTGCATGGGGACACCGTTGGTGTCCTGCCCGCCGGGGACGTCCAGGCACTTGCCGCTCCAGGCGTTGCGCAAGGTGTAGCCGGTGCCCGGGATATGGGTCCAGATCCACTTCTGGTTGGCGCCGCCGGTGCAGGACCACTGCCGGGCGGGGGCGCCGTCGTCCTGGCGCCAGTCGGCGATCTCCAGGCACTCGCCGCTGTTCACATTGACCAGCGAACCGCCCACCAGGCTCCAGTTCTGGTTGGCGCCGCCGGTGCAGGACCACTGCCGGGCCGGGGCGCCGTCGTCCCGGCGCCAGTCGGCGATCTCCAGGCAGTGCGGGCTGGAGGCGCTGCCCAGGGTGACGACGTTCGGGACCCCGGACGGGTGGTAGTCGTCGGCACTGGCACCGGGCACGCCGTTGGTGAG
Organism: Kitasatospora sp. LaBMicrA B282; assembly: GCF_050325825.1. Taxonomy (NCBI): domain Bacteria; kingdom Bacillati; phylum Actinomycetota; class Actinomycetes; order Kitasatosporales; family Streptomycetaceae; genus Kitasatospora; species Kitasatospora sp. LaBMicrA B282. The sequence goes on along the minus strand of NZ_JBNQTI010000009.1, from coordinate 28,908 downwards.
CGCGAGACCGGTGCCGAGGGCGGCGGCAGCTATGCGGGTCGTGAGAGGCAAGACTGTGATCCTCGTCAGGAAGATAGGTGATGGATGGGAGCGTTGCCGGCAAACGCAAGGGCCCCAGCCGCTTGGGCGGCCACTCTAGTGGATCTACCTTCCGAGGGGCCCGCCCTTGATGACGTCGCGTACCGGTCCGCGGTCAGTCCAGTGTGACCACGGTCGACCGCCGGGACGCCACCGTGTAGAACGCGAGCAGCGGGGCCACACAGTTGACGGCGGGCCAGACTCAGCCAACGGGCGCGGCTGCGCGCCGGGGACCAGGGCGCGCTCGGCGAGCTCTTCGACCAGCACGCGCAGGCGGTGTACCGCTACGCGCTGCGCACCCTGGGCGACTGGGCGGCTGCCGAGGACGCCGTCTCACTGACCTTCCTGGAGGCCTGGCGGCTGCGGGCCACGGTCCACCAGGACGGTGAGGACCTGCGGCCCTGGCTCTTCGGCATCGCCACCAACGTGCTGCGCAACACCGCCCGGGCGGCTCGCCGCCACCGGGCCGCCATGGCGCGACTACCCGAACAGGACCCGGCACCCGACTTCGCCGAGGAACTGGTCACCCGGCTCGACGACAGCGCGCAACTGGCGGCGGTGCGGCGTGCGCTGGCCCGCCTGCGGCGCGGGGAGCGGGAGGTCTTCCGGCTCTGCGTCTGGGTCGGCCTGGACTACGCCTCGGCCGCCCAGGCCCTGGCGTGCCGGTGGGCACCATACGCTCGCGGCTCTCGCGCGCCCGCAAGCGGCTGCGTTCACTCACCGAAACGGAACTGACGATGGGTCGGGAACCGACGCAGCCTTCCGGACAGGTACCGGTCGGCCGCCTCGCAGCGGCCCGGTCGATGCAAGGGGACATCCGATGAACGAACCGCCCGAGATGCTCACCGCCGACCGCCACCGGTTGCTGAAGGAGCACCTGATGAGCGAGATCGCACGGGGCGCGGCGCCCACCACGCCCCGGCCGCGAGGCCGCCGCCTCGGCTGACTGGCGGTGCCGCCGCTGGTGGCCGGACTGGCCGTGGCCACCACCCTGGCCCTGCCGGCGCACCGCACCGTCCACGCCGCCCCCGCGGCTCCGGCATCCTCGCCGAGCCCGGCCCACCTGCTGACCCGGGCCGCCGCGGCCGCCGCACACCGCCCGCCCGGCGACGGCTCCCAGCTGCCGCGTGGCGGCGACACGTACGCGACGGCGATCATGCAGGTTGCCGTCGCCGACCACCCGGGGGCCCAGCCCCAGGGCTGATCCCCGCGCCCGGGGGCCCCGGACGGGGCGCGGCCACGAGGGAAGCCGCGCCCCGCGACTCGGGCCAGGCACGCACATTCGTTGCCGAAGCTCATTTCCTTCGCCGAGAAACGACGACCCCATGGGGGCAGGCATGCCCACGACGAACTGCCGCCCAGTGCACGACTGTTAGGACACAGACAGGACTCCGTTTCAAGGGAAAACGACCCATGTCAAGCAGAGAGAAAGCCGACCGTCCACGAGGTGAACATCTGTCAAAAAATACAAGTGCCTGCTCAGCGTGAGCCGTGACAGGCTCTTCGGCACAGTGACCGCCGGGGGCGGTCACCGGCTCACCAGGGGCGACGTGGCCACAGCCGACATCGAGGTGGACCCGGATGTCCTGCGCCCGGCACGGAGCAGCGGCCCATGACATCCCGTACGCGGCACGGGCAAGTGCCCGCAAGGCCGGATGCCACGGATCGGTCGGCCGCGACGGTCCCACCCCCCAGTACCCAGAGCGCGTCCGACATGAGCAACCACCTGCATCAGGAGAGCACTGTGCGAGTCCTGTTCACCGCCCCCGGGGCGGTCGGCCACATCTTCCCCATGATCCCCACCGCGCTGGCCCTGCGGGCGGCCGGCCACGACGTCCTGTTCGCCGGGCAGCCCCCGATCGCGATCCTGCGCAACACCGGGCTGCCCGTCGTCGAGGTCGGCGACGGCACCACCCTCAGAGAGGCCTTCGCCCGCGCCCTCCCGAAGGACGTGCGTTTCGCCGACCAGGAGCGCAGCGAGGACGAGACGAACGAACTGAGCGCCCTCGGCTTCGCCGAGCTCGGCCGGTCGACCCTCGAGGGCCTGCTGGAGGTCGCGCAGACCTGGCGGCCGGACATCATCGTGCACGAGTCCTTCCAGGGCGCCGCGCCGCTGGTCGCCGCCAAGCTCGGCATCCCTGCCGTGGCACACAACTTCGGGGTGACCTCGGGCGGGGCAGCCGCTCGCCTGCGCCGACTGCTCGCCGACGACTACCGCGCACACGCGGTGGAGCCGACCGCCGGGTCCACCGTCCTGGACGTCGTGCCGGCTTCGCTCGGCGGGGACGGCGGGGGCTGGCGCATGAGGTACGTGCCGTACAACGGTGGCGGGACGATCCCCGCCGACCTGATCGGGCGCGGCACCAAGCCGCGGATCGCGGTGACGCTGGGCACGGTGTTCACCGAGTGGGAGGGCATCGCGCCCATCGCCCGGCTGATCGAGCAGGCGGGGGCGCTCGACGCCGAGATCCTGCTCGCCGTCGGAGACGAGGACCTCACACCGCTCGGCACCCTTCCCGACAACGTCCGGCCGCTGCCGTGGGTGCCGCTGAGCCAGCTGCTCCAGACCAGCGACGGCGTCGTCCACCACGGCGGCTCGGGGAGCATGATGACCGCCGCCGCACTGGGTGTCCCCCAGGTGATCCTCCCCCAGGGCGCCGACAACTTCGCCAACGCCGCCGCCGGCCAGGCCAACGGCTTCGCGCTGCCCTCCAGCCTGGACGCTGTCGACACCGCCCTGCTCGACCGCCTGGTCACCGACGATGCCCTGCGGAAGTCGGCCGCGGCCATGAAGGCGGAGATCGACGCCCTCCCCTCCCCCGCCGACCTGGTTGCGAACTTCGAATCACTGACCTCACGGTAGGCACCGATCAGGTGACGGCCTGCTGGTCGGTGTGCGGGGGAACGAAGGCTCCGACCGGGGCTGGGCGAATGATCAGGATGCGGCAGCCGGCGGCAGATCAGGCCGACATCGCGGGCAACTCGCTGACCTTCGATCGCGGGGACTTCCGCAGTTTCGCCGTCAACAGCTGGATCGACGACTCGCTCGCGCAACGCCCGGGGTTCCTCCGGAACGTCAGCGTCGCAGTGCTCGACGGGCAGAACACTCCCGTCAAGTGGTACGACATGCAGAACGCGTTCGTGATCAAGGTCCAGGACAGCGGCAACGCCGAGACGATCACGGCCGGATTCTGGACACTGAGCATCCGTCAGAGCGCCATCGGGCCCCAGGTGACCGGTCCGCCGGTCCCTGCGGAGCAGCTCTGCCCGCAGCCCATCTGCGGCGGGCAGAGCGCACCCCATGCTGGTCTCGGACGACGAAGGACTCCAGGTCGTCACGCGAGTGGTAGGACACGTTCAGGCGGAGCGGTCGAGTGCGGCGCGGTGGCGCAGGGTGTCGTCCAGCCAGTCGAAGATGCGGGCGAGGGCGAGGCGTTGGGCGCCTGCCTGGCAGTGGGCGTCGGCGCCCTCGGCGGCGGTGAACTCGAGGAGGGTGCGGGGGCAGGTGAGGTGGTCGTGGAGTCGGCGGGCCTGGCCGGCGAAGAAGAGGTCTTCGGCGGCCTCGCAGACCAGGGTGGGGCACTGGATCTGCTCGGCGATGCCGTCGCGGAGGTGGTGGTCGAGGTAGGCGGCACCGAAGGCGCGGGGGGTGTCGGCTCCCATCACGTACATGCCGTGGTTCAGCGCCCAGCGCAGGACCGGGTTGGTGGCCATCAAGTGGTCGAGCAGGGCGTCGAGTTCGGGATCCGAGGGGGCGCGGAGTCGGCGTTCGACCTCGGCGCGGTCGCCGGGCACGAGGGTGGTGACCGCGTCGCCGAGGTCGTAGACACCATCGAGGGCGACCACGGCGGCGAGCCGGTGTTCGAACGCGGCAGCGCGCGGCGCGAGCAGGCCGCCCATGCTGTTGCCGAGCAGGGCGACGCGGTCGCCGTCGACCTCCGGCAGGGTCAGGGCGAAGTCGAGGACCGGGCCGACGACGTTCTCCCAGTCGGGGCGGAACACGAGTCCGTCGCGGTGCAGCGGCCCGGGCTGGCCCGGGCCGTCGAAGACCAGGACGGTGTAGCCGCGCTCCACGCCTGCCATGGCGCCGAAGTAGTGCATCTCCTCGGCGGTGCCGTCGAAGCCGTTGTGCATGATCACGGTGGGCCGGGGGGTCGCGGAGGTGTCGGCCCGGTAGAGGTAGCCGGGCAGGGTGCCGTCCTGGTAGGGGATGCGGACCGGCTCGATCCGCGGGCTGAACAGGGCCGCCGCGGCGTGGAAGCACTCCACGCTGCGGTCGTAGGCGTGGTGGTGGCGGGGGTCGCACGGGTTGCCGTGCAGGAAGAACTCGGCCGACCGGTAGTAGTTCGAGGCCCGCAGGAACCCGTCCCGGGCGCTGATCGGGTGGCCCGCCGCCAGGGCCCGCCGGGCCTCGTCGGCCACCCGGTCGGCGGTGGCCAGCCACTCGTCGTGCCAACTGTCGTAGTCGCCGGGCACGATGCGCACGCTCGTCGAGACGACCTCGCCGAAGTCGGCTCCGCCGTAGGTGATGTGGCCGAAGGACCGCAGGGTCTCGTACCAGAACTGGGCGTCGTTCGGGAACAGCAGGGGCTTCATCGTCGCTCCTCGGTGCGGGGGGTCGTCGGCGGGAGGCACCCTGGGAGACGGGTCGGGTCCGTCTCCCAGGGCGCCTCGGGGTGGATGGTGGTCAGCTGTCGGTGTCGGGGACCCAGGAGCCGTGGACTCCGGCGGTCACCCGGCGGGGCAGGTGGACGGTGGCGATCCGGTCGAGGCCGGCGGCGTCGAGGACCAGGAGCTGCGAGGCGTCCTGCTTGAGGTCGGAGACGACGGTGAGCAGGTAGCCGTCGTCCTCGCGGGTGGCTCCGGCGGCGGGGACGTAGACGGCCTCGCTGGGCAGCCGGGCGTCGCCGACCTGGTGGATGCGGCGGGCGCCGGTGGTGCGGTCGTACTTGACGATGCCGTAGCCGCCGAAGCCGTTCTCGTCGGGGAAGGAGACGGCGTACTGGTAGCGGTTCTCGGCGCCCAGGCGCTCCTCGTTGAGGGTCGGGAACTCCACTGGAAGGTCGTCGATGATCTGCTCGTCGACGCTGCCGGTGGCCAGGTCGACCACCCATCGGCGGGTGTAGGAGTGGGCGGAGGGCTCGCTGCCTCGCCCGGGCGCGCCGACCCACCAGTTCCAGGAGAGCCGGAAGCCCTCGCGGTCCACGGTCGGGCCCTCCAGGACGATCCGGCCCTGGCCGTCCTCATAGGCGTTGGCGACGTGCAGCAGGTTGCCCGGCTCGATGGAGAACCAGCGGATCTGCCGGGTGCCGTCCGCTCCGCGCGGCATCACACCGATCCGGGCGGGCTGCGCGTCGCTCCAGCCATAGGGGATGCCGGAGTGCTCGGTGGGGTCGAAGGTCACGCTGCCCTCGATGAAGACCACGTGGCGGCGGGTGATGGCGAAGTCGTGCTTGAGCGAGGCGGTCGCCCCGGGGATCTCGGCGCTGTGGACGATCTGCCCCTTGGCGTCGGCGACGTAGTACACCAGGTGCGGCGGGAACGGCGCGGACCCGAAGAAGTGGAGTTCGCCCGTCACCGGGTCCTCCTTGGGGTGCGCGGTCATCGCGGTGCGCAGCTTGCCACCGAAGTCGTAGGCGCCGACCGTCTCCAGCTCCGCGGTGAGCTCGAAGGGCAGGTTCGCCTCGCACAGGGCGAGCAGCCGGCCGGCGTGCTCGATGATGTGGGTGCCGGCGACGCTGGCGGTCAGGTCCGGGCCGTGCTCGGTCAGGTAGGGCGCGCCGTCGAGGGCAGGGGTGTGCACCCAGCGGTTGCGGTACCACTCGGCACGGCCCTCGTTCAGACGGATGCCGTGCACCATGCCGCTGCCCTTGAACCAGTGGGTGGGGGTGACGCCGGGCTTGGGGTTGTGGCCGTTGCGGAGCAGCCGGCCGGTCAGTTCGGGGGGCAGGGTGCCCTCGACGGTGAGTTCGGTGGCGGTGATCTCGTCGGCGACGGGGGTGTAGTGGCCGGTCAGGTAGGGCTTGTCGGCAGTCATGGAAGTGCCTTTTCTCGATGCGTGTTCGTCTTGTGGCGGGAGGATCTCTTGCCGCCGTTGGTCAGGAGGCCTGCTCGGCGCGGTCCTTGAGGCGGGTGAGCCAGGTTTCCAGGGAGTCGTGGAGGGCCTTGCCGAGGTGGTCGACCGCGGCCTCGACCGGGGCGCCGCTCCAGGACTCCTCGGTGTGGACGGTGACCTGGTCGCCGCTCTGCTCGAACGTCCAGACGTGGATGCCCTGGATGCCGTTGGCCGGGCCGCCCCACACGATCCGCTCGCCGGGGACCAGTTCGAGAACGGTGGAGGTGATGTCCAGGCCGTGGGTCAGCCAGCTGAAGGAGCTGCCGGGCGCCAGCGGGCCGTTGAGCTCGGCCTGCTCGACGTCCGTGTTCCAGCTGGGCCAGGCCGCGATGTCGGTGTGCAGGTCCCACACCGTGGCGAGCGGGGCGTCGATCGCGGTGCTCAGGCGGACGATGACGGGGGCGGTCTCGTCGATGGTGATCACAGTGGTGATTCCTCTCTTGCTGACAGGTGTCGGTGGTGTGGCCGAGCCGTTGGCCCAGCCGGTCCGGGAGATCCGGGAGAATCAGGCGGACTGCGGCTCGGCGGCCGGTCGCGGGGCGGCGGTCGCGGTCCGCGGGCTGGTGCCCCGGGTCAGGAGCAGCGCGAGGACGGCCGTGGCCCCCAGGACGCCGGCCGAGACCGTGAAGGCGGCCCGGTACCCGGCGGTGAGGGCCGCCAGGTGCGGCTCGTGGGTAGCGGCGTGGGCGGTGACCGAGCCGGCGAGGGTGGCGAGGGCGGCCAGGCCGATCGCACCGCCGACCTGGCGGGTGGTGTTCACCAGCCCGCCGGCCAGCCCCGCGTCCTGGGGCGGCAGGCCGTCCACGGCGAAGGCGGTGAGCTGGACGAAGGCGATGCTCAGGCCGAGGCCGACCAGCACGCTCGGGCCCAGCACGTCGGCCAGGTAGCTCCCGTCGGCGCTGATCCGGGACAGCCACAGCAGACCGGCCGCCTCGGTGAGCAGGGCCGCGGTCACGGTCGCGGTGGCGCCGAGCCGCCGGGAGATCCGCGGGGCGAGCGTGGAGCCGAGCATGTTGGCCGCGGCGAGCGGGAGTTGGCCGGCTCCGGTGGCCAGCGGGCCGGAGCCGAGGACCTGTTGCTGGTAGAGCGGCAGGAAGAAGAAGAGGGCGATCCAGACCGACCCGAGCAGCGCCATCAGCAGGTTGCCGGCGGCCACCCGGCCGGTGCCGAACACCCGTGGTGGGATCAGCGCGTTCGGCCGGCGGAGCTCGATCACGGCGAAGGCGGCGAGCAGCGCGGCGGCGGCGCCGACGGCACCCAGCACCCGGGCGTCGGTCCAGCCGGCGCCGCGTGCGGTGGTCAGTCCCCAGACCAGGCAGGTCAGGGCGAGGGTGACGGTGGCGGTGCCCAGCAGGTCGAACCGGCCGGCGGCCCGACCGGCGGCCCGGTCGACCGTCCGTGGCACGAGGACCAGCACGGCGACCAGGACCAGCGCCGCCCCGAGCGCGACGGAGTGGAAGATCCACGGCCAGCCCCACGCCTGGGTGAGCCCACCGCCGAGCAGGACACCGCCCGCTCCACCCGCGCCGGAGACCGCGCCCCACACCCCCAGCGCCCTGCCGCGTCCCGGACCGGACGGGAAGACGTCCATGGCCAGCGCGAGCGCCGCCGGGGCGATGGCGGCGGCGCCCAGGCCCTGGACCGCCCGGGCCGCGATCAGCACGCCCGAGGAGGCGGCCAGTCCCGCGGCCAGCGAGCCGGCCGCGAACAGCGCGAGCCCGGCGATCAGCACCCGGCGGCGGCCGAGCAGGTCGGCGGCCCGTCCGCCGGCCGGCAGCAGCGCCCCGAACGCCAGGCCGTAGGCGTTGACCACCCAGGTGGTGGCACCGTCCGAGAGGCCGACCCCGGCGCGGATCTGCGGCAGCGCGACGTTCACGATCGAGGTGGCGAGCATCACGGTGAACTGGGCTGCGGCGAGCACCGTGAGCACGGCTGCCGGCCGCGGGGCGGGCGGCGGCTGCGGGGCGGGCGGCGGCTGCGGGGCGGGCGGCGGCTGCCCCGGCTGTGTGCGGTGGAGGTTCATGGCGCACAGCCTGGTGCGGGGCGGTGTCCACTCTCCAGGCCCGGCGGGGGCGATGACTGTCCACTGCTGTCCGCGGCTGTCCACTCCGCACCGCCGGGCCCAGGGACGGCCGGCGGCTGCCGGTCCGACGGATCACCAGCCGACGGCAGTGCTCCGTCGGCGGCTCAGCTACTCGGGCGGGCCGTGCAGTTCACGCTGCCACAGGTCCTCGCAGAGCAGGTCCAGGCCCTGGCGCAGGTGGCGCCGGTAGGTGCCGAACGGGAGACCGATCCGGCGGGCGGCGGCTTCCTGGGTCGGCGCACCGGAGAAGTACCCCGCCATCAGGGCCTCCCGGGCCCGTACGCCGCGCGGGTCCTGGGCGAGGTCGTCGACGGCCGAGCGCAGCAGCGCGCGCAACTCCTCGACGGGATCGCCGAGGTCGGCCGCGAGCCGCGCGCGCAACAGGGCGCAGGCGGCGAACGCACCCGCGTCGCGCCAGTGCGTCAGCGCTTCCCGCACGGCCTGCTCGAACGCGCTGCGCGAGACGGGCGACGGCCCCGATCGGACGGGCTCGTCGGTGTCCACCATGAAGCGCTGGAGCCAGGCGTCCACCGGCACCTGGCGCCAGTCGACGGCGAACAGCCCGTAGCTGTGCGCACCGACGCGCGGTCGCGCCCCGGTGTCGCCGAGGGTCCCCCGAACGCGCTCGGCCCAGGTCTCGGCGTCCCGCCAGACGGCGAAGCCGTAGGCGCGGCCACGGGCCCGGGCGGACTCCGCCTGGGCCCGGGAACTGCTCAGGTCGATGACGCGCGAGGGGACCTGGTAGCGCTCCGGGTAGACCGAGAAGCGGCTGATCCCGATGTGCTCGCCGGGGCGCACCGGCGCGGTGGCCTCGGTGTGCTGCCACGCGGCCGCGACCACGGGGTCGGTGGCCAGGTCCTCCGGGTCGGGCGGGGCCGGCAGGGCGAGCCGGGCCGTGAACGCCACGACGCGGCCCGTGCTCACCAGGCGGTAGACGCTGAAGGCGCCCGGCTGGCGCTGCGCCCAGTAGCGGACCAGGTCCGCGGAGGCCCTGCCCTCGGTCTCCTCCGCCATCCGCAGCACCACGTCGAGGTCCGCCGGGTGCAGCGGACGGTCGTGCACCTCGGCCTCGCGGGACCAGGTGCGCAGCCGCGCCAGGGTCTTCCCCTCCCGGAAGAGGTAGAAGAGCTCGTCGGTCACGGTCCACACCCGCTCCTCGGGTGCCTCGCGCAGGATCCGCAGGTACTCGTCCGCCAGGCGCCGGCGCATCGTCACGAACGCGTTGGGGGCCCGCCAGCGCAGGTCGGCGGCCAGGGTCTCGCGGGCGGCGTCGTGGGGGTGCAGCCCCTGGTGCGTGGACTCCATGAAGGGCAGGTCCCGCAGCCAGGAGAAGAGCAGGTGGGCGTCCTCCTCGGGCAGGACCGCGGCCAGCAGTTCCTCGGAGGTGGCGTAGGCCTGGGCAGCCACCTCCAGGGCGCGGCGGTGACCGGCCGAGGGCACCTCGCCGATCAGCCCGGTCAGCAGGGTGCGCAGCACGTCCGCGGAGGGAGCCCAGATCTCCTCCCGGCTGCAGCCCGCCGATCCGGCGGCGGCCGCGAGGGAGAGCGCCAGCGGGTTGCCGCCGGCGAAGCGGAGCACCCGGTCCCGCAGCTCGGGCCGGATCCGGGCCGCGACCAGCAGGCTGCGGGCCTGCTCCGCGGAGAACGGCTCCAGCTCGGTCACGTGCAGCAGCTCGGACCAGGCGGGGTCGGCGGCCCACTGCGGCTGCGGGGCGAGCCGGCCGGCCAGGACCACCAGGGTGCCGTCCGCGGCGCGGGGCAGGAAGTGGTGCCAGAGCCAGCTCTCCAGCCACTGGCAGTGCTCGAAGGAGTCCACGAAGAGCACCGTGCCGGGAACGTCCAGGAAGGGACCGGCCGCGCGCTCGAAGTCGGCCGGGTCCCGGCTGACGAAACGGCCGTCGAGCTCCAAGAGCAGGCGGCCGGCCGCCCGCGCGTGGTCCGCCAGCCGGCGCAGCAGCGTCGACTTCCCGATGCCGCCCGGCCCGAACACGTAGAAGGCGAAGGGAGCCTGCGGGTCGCCGGTCAGCGCCGCACCGAAGCGCTCGAGTTGCTCGTCCCGGCCGATGAAGGCACGGACCCGCGCGGTGCTCAGCCGCTCTCCCACGGACACCACGGCGGCTCCTCCCCTTCGCGTGCTGGCGCCGGCAGCGGATTCCGCCCCCGGAGTCGCCGATTCGTCAGGGATCCTAACAACGGCGTCGATCGGGTCGGCGACTCGTGCCGCTGTCGGGTCCCGGAGCGTGGACGGGCGTGAAGTCCAGGCACAGGGCGGCGGGACCGCGGGTGTACAGACCGGTCTCCCGGTAGCGGAAGCCGGGGCTGTAACGGACCCGGTCGAGCAGCGGGAGCAGCAGCGCGGCGACCGTCTCGATCTCGGCACGGGCGAAGGCCGCGCCGACGCACTGGTGGAGTCCGGTGCCGAAGGCCAGGTGCTGGGCGGCGGCACTGAAGGAGCGGGCGGTGCCCAGGTCCGGGCGGTGGATGTCGAAGGTGTCCGGGGCGCCGAAGACGGCGGGGTCGCGGTTGGCCGCACCGATCATGCAGAAGACGGTGGCACCGGCCGGCACGGTGGCACCGGCGAAGACCGCGTCCCGTTCCGCCTGGCGGGGGACGAGCTGGACGGGCGGGGTGTAGCGCAGGGTCTCGGCGATCGCGGCGGGCAGCAGGCCCGGGTCCCGGCGGACCTGTGCCAGTTGCTCGGGGTGGTCGATCAGGTGCTTGAAGAGCAGGGCGAGGGTCTTGTCGGCGGGCTCGGTGGCGGCGGCCAGGACGTTGATGATCAGCGCCGTGACCTCGCGGTCGCTCATGGCGATGCCGTCGAACTCGGCCGTGCACAACCGGGATATCAGGTCCGCACCGGGGTGGCGGCGCCGCTGCTCGATGACGGGCAGCAGGTAGGCCTCCAACTGCTCGGCGCAGTCCAGGCAGTGCCGGCGGCGTTCGGGGGTGAGGACGATGCTGGTGATGAACTCGGCGACCCCGCTGTGCCAGGCGGCCACCTGCTGCCAGTCCGCCTTGTCCAGGCCGAGCACGTCGAGCGTCGCGTACACCGCGAAGGGCCGGCCGAAGTCGTTGACGAGGTCCACCCGGCCCCGGGCGAGGAAGGGCGCGATGAGCTCGGCGGCGTCGGCGCGGATGGCGCGGACCTGGTCCTGCAGGGCCTGACCCGTGAAGCCGCGGACGACGATCTTTCGCTTGGCGGTGTGCTCGGCCCCGGTCAGCTGGGCGAGGACCGGCCCGCGCATCACCGGCTCGGCGCGCACCTGCAGCGTCTCGGTGGTGAACGCCTCGTGGTCGGTCAGCACCCGCTTCACGTCCTGGTGGCGGGAGAGGAAGTAGCTGTCGATCGCCGGCTCGTGGTGCACGGGCGCCTGCTCCCGCAACCAGGCGAACGAGGGGTAGGGGTCGGCGGCGAAGTCCGCGGAGAGGACGCTGAAGCCGGAATCGATCTTGGGCATGGCTGAGGATCCCGCAGAGTGCGCGGGAACGGCAACCGGCGGACCTGCGGCCCGGCCATCCGCGGGATGCCGGGCTATGCGGTCGACCGGTGACGGCGATCCCGGCCGGGAGAACCCGGGCAGCCGCTCCCGGGTCGGTGGCGGACGGGCCGAACGGCGCTGCTCGCGATGCTGGTCGCGGGGCTGCTCGTCACGGGCTGCTCCTCCGGGAAAACCGCGTCCTCGGATCCGAGTGCAGCATCCACGGCCGGCGCCCTGGCCGGTGTGAGCGTGCCGGACAGCTTCAGCCCCGTGGTCGTGACGCCGGTCAGCGCCTCGACGCTGCCCTGGCTGGGCAGTGACCAGAAGTACCACGTCTCCTACGACCTGCAGCTGACCAACGCATCCCGCCTGCCGGCCACGCTCACCTCGGTACAGGTCGTCGACGCCAAGCAGCCCGACACCGTCCTCGCCTCCCTCTCCGGCGGCCAACTGGTCGATCCCAGCTGCACGTACGGGGAATGCAACCTGCTGCGGATGCTGCCCGACGCGAACGCCACCGACACCGTCATGCCCCCCGGCCAGTCCCGCGCCCTGCTGGTGGACCTGACCTTCGACACGCTCAAGCAGGCACCCGCCGCAGTCGCACACCGGCTCTCCCTCACCGGGCAGGCCGCGCCACCGGCCACCCAGCCCACCCCGATCAGCTACCTCGCCGCGCCCTTCGACATCTCCGCCGGCAAGCCGCTGGTCATCGCACCCCCACTCAAGGGGACCAACTGGGTCGCGGCGAACGGCTGCTGCGGCATCGGCGGAGCACACCGCCCCGCGCTCAACTCTCTCAACGGCAAGCTGACCAACGGCCAGCGCTTCGCCATCGACTGGCTGAAGCTCACCGACTCCGGCGCGTTCTACAGCGGCGACAAGACGAAGAACGAGAGCTACGCCGGCTACGGCCAGGCCATCTACGCGGTCGCCGACGGCACCGTCAGCTCGACCCTCGACACGGTCGACGCGGGCACACCCGGCATCCTGCCCGCCAACGATCCCGTGCTCGGCCCGAAGCTCACCATCGAGAACGTGGACGGCAACCACATCATCCAGGACCTCGGCGGCGGGGTCTGGGCCATGTACGCGCACCTGATCAAGGGCAGCCTGCTGGTCAAGCCCGGGGACAAGGTCAAGAAGGGCCAGAAGATCGCGGACCTGGGCAACACCGGGAACTCCAGCGGCCCCCACCTGCACTTCCAGCTGATGGACAACCCCTCACTCCTGCAGGCCGACGCCGTCCCCTACGTGTTCGACGGCTTCACCTACGAGGGCCAGGTCTCCTACCCGGCCTGGCTGGCCTCCGACGCCTACGAGAGCGGCACCTACTTCCAGGGCAAGTTGCCCACCGGCCAGCCACGCACCGACGCACTCCCGCTCGCCCTGGCCATCGTCGACTTCCCGTCGTGACGTGCAGAACACCCGACGCGCGGGCCGACCGGTGGTCCGGGCGTGTCGACCCCGGCCGTCGGGGGCCTGCGAGGATCAGGCGTGACCTTCACCCTGCACGCCCTGCTCGGCCCCGAGTCGCCCGCGATGTCGAACGAGTCCTTGGCGGCCGACCTGTCCGCCCGCTTCGACGGCCGGGGGGACTTCTCCCTGCGGTTCGGGCGACTGCCCTTCTCGAACCACCCGCTCCTGGCGCTCCGTTGGGGATCCTGGCCGGTCCAGGTCAGCTACGAGGAGGGCGAGTACGTTGCCAAGGACTCACGCCACATCCAGGCGACGCTCGGCACCACGGCACCCTTCGACGTCTCCGGGATCACGCGACGGATCCGGGTCGTCTTCGGGAGCGACGACGCACGCGACTTCACCGACCGGATCATCGAGCTCATGGACTTCCTGTGCTCGATCAGGGGCGCGGTCGTGTTCGACCCGCAGCAGGGCGACGTCGTCGGTCCCGACCAGGACCTCGCCGCTCGACCGACTCCCGCACGGCCCGAGAAGCCCGAGCCGGGGCCGGCGTTCTGGGCCGGCTACCTGATGCGCCTGTTCAGGACGGACGAGGCGGACCGCCGGTTCATCGCGGACGGGTTCGACACCGGCCTCGCCGAGGCCGACACGGCCTGGGACGACCTGATCGACTGGGCGTTGGACTTCTGCCTGCCTCTCGACGACGGCTACAGCGTCCGGGTGTGCGGCACCCAGTTCCCCGCCGACTGGGGGACCCAGTGGTACCTGAGCCACGCCGAACGAGGCCGCATCGACCGCATCGCCTACATCGACCACCTCCGGCTGATTCCCGAACCTGCCGAGGGGCCGGGGCTCAGCTGGCAGGAGCTGATCAGGATCGGGCACTCCCCCGACCGAACGGCCCCGGGCGTGCACGACCCGAGCCACCGCCTGCTGCTCCTCCTCCCCACGCTCCGCGACCCGGACACGGCCCCGGAGGCGGCCGACGTGGTCGGCGCGGCGCTCGTCGCCGCCGGCGCCCGAGCCGACCGGGCGGCACGACTGGCCGCGTTCCTGCTGAGCCACCGGTTCCTGGCAGCGGCCGAGTAGCGCTGCCTGGTGTCGTCGGGCTCCCAGACGAGGTGGCTGCGCAGGGCCCCGCCCGCCATCCGCGACCGTGAGGGAGCCCACCGGCGTCCGGTGGTGGCCTGGCCCGACCGGGCGGTCCAGGCCACCGGAGGGCGGGGCGCCTGCGGCTAGAGGTCGGCGCAGAGGAAGGTGGTCTGGGCACTCGCGGTGGCGCCGGCGGAGTCCGTCACGGTGACCTGCACGGTTGCGTGGTGGCCCTCGTTGCACATGCCCCAGCCGTCGTCGGGGCTGATGTAGCCCACGAAGCTGGCGTAGGCCACGCCGCTGAAGGTGTAGGTGTAGCTGCCGGTGCCCCCGCTGGCCCCGGCGCTGCAGTCGAACTGGTCGACGTTCACCTTGCCGGGCATCAGGCCGTCGTCCGTGCACGCCCCGAACCCGAAGCCGACGGTGAGCGGAGTGTCGGCGTGTGCCGGGGCGGCCATGCCGAAGGTGGCCAGTGCGAGGAGTAGCGGAGTGGCGAGGCGTGCGGCGGACCTGATCATCGGGACTCCCTTTTTGCTCCGGGGACGGACTCGAGCACGGTGTCTGGATCGGAACTTGACGCTGCCGAGCGAGACCTGACTGTGCATGGTCGACCGGATGGGGCTCAAGCCGCTCTTCGTAAACTCGCGTGAAGCTACGGCCGGATGAGTAGTCACCCTGGCACATGCCCAGCTGTCACGCCCGGCTGTCACGCCCAGCTGCCTGCCAGGTGAACCGTCCGACCCGGGCGCTACGTTCTTCCCGTCATCGGTGGACACGAGCGAGACGTACGGAAGTGGTGCGCATGACCGCGTTGGAGTCGAGCTGCCCGGCAGCCGTGCTGCTGCCCGAGGGGGCGGTCGCGAACACCGCCGCGGTGCTCGCCGCGGCTCGCGGTCTGCACGCCGGGGACCCACGGCGGCCGGCTGTCGGACAGCTGCTCGACCACCTGCTGGACCATGACGACGACACCCGCGCCCAGGTCTGCCGAGCCCTGCTGGAGCTGGCTCCGGACCAGCGCGAGACGGCCGCCGTCCGGCTGCGCGGCTACCTCGCCGACCCGGGGAGCGACCCGGCCGTCCGCGACGACGTGATGCTGCGGGAGCGCCCCGAGGGCTACGAGCCGCTGCCGACGCTGATCGCGCTGGCCGTGCTGGATCCGACGCAGATCCCGGCCGCCGTCGCCCGCTACCGCCAGTGCCGCCCCCGCCACCAGAACGCCTGCGCACGGAGCTACGCGCTGCTCGGGCCGGCGCAACGGAGCGAGGTGATCGAGGCGCAGCAGGCGATCGCCGCCACGGGCGACCGTTGGGAGGCCACCGGAGCGATCCGGGTGCTGCTGGCCCTCGGACCCGACACGCACCGGGAAGCCCGCGAGACGGCCGACCGAGCGCTGGCCCGCGGGCTGGCCCTGGAGGCGCTGGCTCGGCCGCTGACCGCGCTGGATCCGGGGTTCGTACCGGACGCGGTGGCGATCGCGCTGGCCTCGCTGGCCCTCGCCCCGCAGGACCTCCTGGCCCGCCGCGGCGAGGAGGCGCCGCGGGACGTGCCCAGCCTGGTCCTCGAAGCCGGCCCCGAACACCGGCCGGCGCTGCGCCGCGCGCTGCTCGACCTGGTGGAGGACGAGGAGCGTGCGGCGGTGCTGCGCTGGCGGGCGGCCGCCCGGCTGGCGTTGCTGGGCCGCGCCGAGCAGGAGGCTGCCGAGGAGTGGCTGCGCCGGGCCGGGGTGGACGACCCGCAGGCCGCACCGCCCAGGACGGTGCCGGACGAGGCGCAGAGCGCCCGGATCCGGGCGCGGGTGGCGGCGGCCTGGGCACGGATCGAGGCCGGCACGCAGGACTCGGAGGCGAGGTTCGGCGCTCCCGCCGCCCCGGAGCGGATCGCGGAGGTGGAACGGACACTGGGACTCACGCTGCCGGTCGACTTCGCCGCCTCGCTGGCGGTCCACGGCGGTGTGGTCCCGGCCGAGGACCGGGGGGACGGCGAGGAGTCGGAGGACGAGGAGTCGCGCGGCTACCTGCACTGGAACCTGGACGAACTGCTGTACACCTACGGCCGGCTGGGCGAGATCTGGAGCAGTGAGGAGCCGGACGACGAGATCCGCCGTGACTGGGGCTGGCGCCCGGGCTGGTTGCCGCTCGCCTCGGTGCCCGACGGTTCGCTGATCGTCCTGGACCTCGATCCGGGCCCGCTCGGCACCCACGGGCAGATCGTCTTCGCCGACCACGGGTGCCCGTCGCACGTGATCGCGCCGAGCTGGCTTGCGGTGCTGGAGTCGGCTGCCGAGGAGCAGTAGCACCGGGGCGCTCGACGGTCCGGGCCCGGCTGACCAGGTGCGCGGGCGGCCGTGCGGCAGGCCACGACGCGCACCGCTGGTGGCCGCGCGGAATGCTTGGTGTCAGGCTGGTTCCCGGGGCTGCCGTCCGGATCAGCGATCGGGGTGCCACCATGACCGACCCAGCAGAAGGCCCCGCCGAGGTCGCGGCCGCCAAGCTCGCCGAGGTGCGTGACCTGGCCGCCGACGCGCAGCGGCATTGGCACGAGGGTGATCACCGGGGGGCGCTGGAGATCCTGCACCGGTTGATGCCGGCGGCGGCGATCGCCGCGGGTGCGCTCACCGTCCTCGCCCGCCCGGCCACCGAGACGCCGCCGCAGCAGACCGCCGAGAGCAGTACGGGGCCGGCGGCCGGCTACGAGTTGGTCTTCACCCGTGCCGGGCACGAGGACGTGGTGCGGGTGCACCCCACCGGCACGGTCGGACCGGGCGGCTACCCGATCTACGCCGATCCCACCGGCGCGGTCCGGGCCGAGATCAGTGACAGCGGTGAGACCCGGATGCTCGCCACCACCGGCCACCAGGCCCCGCAGTCCCCCGCCGGTGTCCGACCGCTGACCTCCTGAGCGGGCGTTCGACGGGAAAGTCCCGCTGACTGTCCGGCTTCGACTGCTGCGAGGAGTCGCGCGGTGGCTTCAGCCGTCGGCCTGCTTCCCGTCGAGCCTGGTCCGCGGGGCGAGCGTCAGGTCGATGCCGGTCAGGTCGCAGCTGGCCTCCCACAGGCGCGCCGCGGTCGCGGTGTCGGCCAGGTGGCTCCAGACGGGCTCGGTCCTGGGCGTTCCGCGCAGCCCGAACCGGCGGGGGCTCCACAGCCGGCCGCCGCGAACGCTCGGGTCGAGCACGGCGCGCACGGCGGGCCACGCGGCGGCCTCCTTGCCCTGGACGACAAGGCCGAGCGGGAGGTGGCGCAGCCGCTCGCCAGTGGTCCGGACCTGGACCGGCGGACGCGAAGGGGTGAGGGCATCGAGTGCGCCGCCGGGATGGACGAGCACGCTCGTCGTCGTACTGCCGACAGCGCGTAGACGACGGTCGAGTTCGAGGGCGAAGAGCATCTGGGCCAACTTGGAGCGCGCGTACGCCCGCTTGGGCCGGTAGTCCTGCGTGCTCTGGAGATCGTCGAGGTTCAGGCGTTCGGACTTCGCGGCGAAGCTGCCGGTCGTGACGAGCCGGCTCCCCGGGGTCACCGCGAGCAGGGGGGTCAGGTAGTGGGTCAGGGCGAAGTGACCCAGGTGGTTGGTGGCGAACATCAGCTCGTGGCCGGCGTTGGTCTCGCAGCGTGTCGGATGGTCGAGCGCCACACCGGCGTTGTGGACGACCGCGTCCAGGCGGTCCAGGCCGAGCGCGTCCACGGAGGCCTCCAGTGAACCGAGATCGGCCAGGTCCAGCGGCACGTATCGCACCTCGGCACCGTGAACGCGCGAACCGATGGAGGCGATCGCGGCTTCGGCCTTCGCCGCGTCACGACAGCCGAGAACGACGGTGGCCCCGGTGCCCGCGAGTTGCTCGGCGACGAAGTACCCGATGCCCGCGTTGCCGCCGGTGACCAGAACGCTTCTTCCCTCGGCACGGGGCAGCCGGTGAACGTTCCACTGCGGGGCGTCGGACGCGGAGGGCATGGGGGTACTCCCGGGGCTCGAACTGATCTGGAGGCGGGCGGGACCACACCTTCACAGCCGGTCACACCCTCCCTCCCACTGTCCCCGAGGGCGCTCACAGCCCACCGACAGGTCGCTGTCCTCGCTGACGGCCCACCGACACCGCGCGGCCCCGACGGCCCGGACGACTCTGTGGCGCACGCCTGGGTCAGGGCCGGCGGAGGTGTCTGGCGGGCGCTGTGGCGGGCGCTTGCGCCGGACCTGCTGCGCGGCCCCAGGGTTGCTCCGACCGTTGCGCCCGCCAACGGACATCACGCACAGGGTGGCGAGGACGGCGAGGGCAGCGGCGGCGATGCGGGGCACGGATCCTCCAGCACAGGAAGTCGGTCATCGACCCAACGACCCTGGGGCCGGCGGGTCACCCGCATCCCGCGGGGCTGCCGTGCCGGCCGGCCTGCGATGGGAAGGGCGGCCGACGGCCGGGTTCAGCCGGGGTTGCGGAACACCCGGGCGGTGACGTGCCCCTGGCGGCGTAGGCGCGGTGCACGTCACCGGGGCAACCAGCGCAACGACATCACCCGCGTGGGCGACAGTCCCGGCACCGGCCGGGACCACTTCCTAGGGTGACCAGAGCCACCCCGGGACTCGAAGGGACGATCCGTGCGCCGAACCGTCAGGACCGCCACCGCACTGGCCACCGCGGCCGCCGCGGTCATGCTGCCCCTCACCACGGCCAACGCCGTCGACCGGCATCGCGACCTCGTCATGAACATGAACTGGAACAACGTCAACCAGCAGGCGGGCGGTGACATCTTCAACGCCGGCCGGGACAACAACGTGGGTTCGTTCAACGGCACCGGCGGCGACACGGGCGTCGGCGCACCGGTCACCACAGTACCCCTGACCATCCGGAACCAGACCGGGGCCGTCCTGGCACTGGTGTCCAGCACGGGCAGCTCCACCTACCCGCAGTTCCTCGGCCCGCACAGCAGCACGCTGGTCGAGGCCGCCAGCGTGTCCAGTGCCAGCTACCTGGGTAACGTCAGCGTCGCGTTCCACGTCGACGCCCGCCTGCTCCCGCCCGTGGTGTGCGATTCGGGTGACTGCCAGGTTCAGCTCGGCACCGACACGTGGGTCCTCACCGTCTCCTGAGCCGTGCGGACCAGCAACGCCAGGGCCTGCGGCCGCGCCGCACGGCGGCATGCCGTGGCCGTCGTGGTCAGCCGCCCGTGTGCTCTGCGCTGCCCAGGCGGTAGAGGGCCAGGTCACCGGCGTGGGTCGTGCCCGCCAGCAGGACCGCGCCGTCCGGGCTGGTCGTGCACCAGGACCGGCCGATGTGCGGCAAGGTGCCGAGCAGTTCGCCGGTGACCGCGTGCCAGCACCTCACGGCCTGCGTGTCGCTCGAGGTGATCAGGACGGGCTCCCCGGCCAGGCGTAGCGCGGCCAGCTGCGGGAGTTGCTCGCCGGTGTCGATGGGTTCGCCCACCGGTTCGCCGGTGTGCAGGTTCCACCGGCGGATACGGCCTTCGAATTCGGCGCCCACCATGAGCGTCGCGCCGTCGGGCAGGTCCACGGTCGCCACCTGCGGGACGCACAGCGCCTCTTCGTCGAGCTGCAGGGTGGGGCCGAGCGGCTGTCCGGTGAGCGCGTCGATGCGTAGCACTTCGGCACCCCTGGTGCCGGCGACGATCGCCACCGTGCCGTCGCCGAGCGTGCAGCACCTCACCGCCAGCGTGCTCCAGCGCGCCCGGCCGAAGGATCTCCATTGCCGGCCCGACGGGTCGTCAACCAGTTCGCCGGTGAGCGCGTCCATGCGGAAGAGGTCGTTGTCGCTGGCACCGACGACGATGGCGCGGCCGCCTGGCAGCACGGCGGTGTCGACGTCCCAGAACGAGGGGTAGTCCGGGTCGCAGCCGGGAAGTTGCTCGCCGGTCCGGGCATCCCAGCGCACCATGCCGGTCATCACGGTGCCCGCGGCCAGCACCGGCACACCCTCGGCGTAGACGGTGGCGAGACCCTGCACCCCCTCGTAGCTTCCTTCGGCTCGCCACAACCGCTCGCCGGTGTCCGGATCCCAGCGGTACACCCCGTCCTCTCCTGCGGACACCAGCAGGACGCCACCATCAGCGCTCGTACTGGCCAGCGCCGGATAGGCATGTGCCCCGGTGATGCGAACCAGCTCGGCCGCATCCTCGAACCCCGCCCACTGCCCCACCTCGTGTCCCTTCTGCGACCACGCCGTCCATCCGCAGGCCAACCTAGCCGTGCGGTCCGACAGCCGTTGCCGGACCATGACGTACAGTCGGGAGGAACCGCCCCACCGCTCTGGTGATGACCGGCCCGGGGCCGACGGTTCGGACACGGCCCAGTGGGTGCGGGCATCCCCGGGCGGCGGTCCGGCCGGGGATGCCCGCTGTGAGGACCCTGAGCAGCACGGCCGGCCGAGTGCCTTCGACCGCGCCGGCCGCTACCCGACCCAGAGGGCGCGCACGGTCTCGACGTTCTCCCGCCCCTGCGCGAAGCCGGCCAGGCCGGCGGGGGTGCGGGTGCTCGGATCGAGCGGGTTGGCGCCGAAGGCGGTCTGGGCGGTCTCGTCGGCGGTGATCAGCACCACCCGGGAGTGCCGCGCCAGTTCGGCCACCTCCTCGTCGAGCTCGGGCGTGGCGAGCGGGGCGAGGATCAGCACCCGGTCGAAGCCCGTGGCGAGGTCGGCGTTCACCATGGTGCGCACGCCGCCGTCCACGTAGCGGCGGTCCCCGATCGTGACGGGCGGCCAGACGCCGGGCACCGCACAGCTCGCCGCGACCGCGTCGAGGAGGTCGACGCCCGACTCCCGGGTGAACACCACGTCCTCGCCGGTGCGGGCGTCCACCCCGGTGATCCGCACGTCGCCCGCCGGCCAGGTCGACAGCGCCAGCCGGGCGGCCACCGAGGCCCGCCGGGCGGCCTCGTCCACGGTCGGCGCCGCCAGCGCGAGCGCGCCGACCCGGCGTCGCTGCTCCTGCGGGTCGCCCGTGCCGGAACGTGCCTCGGTGAGCTGCTGCCACAACTCCTGGATGTCGAGTCCGACGGGCGTCAGCTCCGTCTCGGCACCGGCCGGCCGCGGCTTGATCTGCTGCTCGTAACGCTCGAGCAGCGACACCTCGGGGCGCAGCTGCGCCGCCACCACCGAGCCCGCCGACGTCCCGATCACCACGTCCGGCGTCCTGACGTCCACCCCTGACGGGCCGTCGGCCAGCCCGGCGAGCACGCCGAACGTCCAGGCGATCCCGGCCACGCCGCCGCCCCCGAGCACAAGAGCCTTGTCCCGCCCCATCTGATCCCCCATCCCTCTCGGTCCGCCGCAACGCCGCGAACCGTTCTCCTGCGTGTGCACGGGCCACAACCTGGCGGACGAGGCGCACATTCCGGGCCGCGCGGTGATCCCCGTCTCAGCGGAGCCGCCCGCGAGGCGGCCGGCTGGGGAGGGCGGGCACGGAGGACGGGCACGGAGGACGGGCGGGACGGTCGGGGTCCAGCGGTGTTGCCGCTGTGCAGGAGCCTCAGCTCAGCTGCTGGGCCAGGCCGAGGATGATGCCGCTCGGCCCGCGGAGGTAGCAGAGCAGGTAGCCGTCCTCGAAGCGCGACACGTCGCCGACGAGCTCGCCCCCGTACGGGCGCAGCCGCGCGATGGTGTCCTCGATGTCGTCGACGGCGAACATGACGCGGTGCAGGCCCAGCGTGTTCGACGGCGTGGGCCCCGGCTGGGGGGCGATCGCCTCCGGGGAGTGGTACTGCGCCAGTTCGAGCCGGCCCGGGCCGTCCGGGACCCGCAGCATCGCGATCTCGCATCGCATGTCGTCAAGTCCGACGACCTTCTCCGCCCAGCCTCCCGCGATCTGCGCCCGGCCTTCCAACTCCATGCCGAGCTCGGTGAAGAAGGCGATGGCGGCATCGAGGTCGCCGACGACGATGCCGGTGTTGTCCATGCGCTGAATCGTCATGTCCCCGAGGTTAGGCGCCGGGTCCCAGGTACCGGCTCGACCCGCCGTCCGGCCGGCCGAACGACTGCGGTTGGCGGTCAACCCCGAAGCGGTCCAGGTACGGGTGAGGTGAACACTTCACCACACTGGGATGTGGTGTTAGCGTCGCTCGGATGTCGAGGATTCTGGTCACCGATCTGGACGGCACCTTACTCGGCGGCACCCGGGACGACCGGCGCCGGCTGCGGGACGCCCTGGCCCGCCGTCCGGACGTGACCCTGGTCTTCGCCACCGGCCGGGGACTGGCCTCCGTCCGCGAGGTGCTGCGCGATCCGCTCGTCCCGAAGCCGCGGTGGATCATCGCCGACGTCGGCGCCACCGTCATCGACGCCGCGGACTTCACCGCCGTGGAGCCGGTACAGGACCAGCTCCGCGCCGGCTGGCCGGGACCGGACCGCGTGCGGGCCGCGTTACGCCGCTTCCCCGCGCTCTCCTACCAGCACGGCGTCCAGCAGGACGGGCGCTGCTCCTACCACCTCGCCCCGGGCCGGCTCACGGGCGAGCTCACCGCAGCCGTCGAAGCCCTCGGCTGCAGCTGGGTGTACTCCGCGGGCCGCTACTTCGACGTGCTGCCACTGGAAGCCTCCAAGGGCAACGCGCTTCAGACCCTGGCCGGGAAACTCGGCTGGCGGCCGGACGAGATGCTGGTCGCCGGCGACTCCCTCAACGACCTGTCACTGTTCCGGCTCGGCGCGCACGCCGTGGTCGTCGCCGGTGCCGAACCCGCGCTGCTCGCCGCCCTCGCCGCGGCTCCCCCGGTCCACCACCCCCGCCGGGCCGGCGCGGGCGGCATCCACGCGGCGCTCCGGCACCTCGGCTGGGTCTCCCCCGCCACCGACCGTTGTGCGCGCCGGCACTCGCTCGTGGTGGCCTACCACCGCCCCCCGCTGCACTGGAACGGCGCGAGCTGGCAGCCGCCCGCCAGCCCCAACGGCATCCTGCCCACCCTGACCAGCGCCTTCGCCGACGGCCTGCCGGGAGTCTGGGTCACGGCCCTGACCGGCGACGACCGGCAGGCCACCCGCCCGCACCGGAGCGGGCTCCCGCTGTCCTTCGTGCCGCTCGGCACCGCCGAGTGGAGCGGCTACTTCCACCGCGCCTGCAAGGAGACGCTCTGGCCGGTGCTGATGTCCGAACCCGACCGGTCGCGCTTCGACGAGCAGGCCTGGGCCGCCTACCGGGCGGTGAACGCCCGCTTCGCCCAGCAGGTCAGCGCCGAGGCCGCCCTCGGCGCCACCGTCTGGCTCCACGACTACAACCTGTGGCTCGTCCCCGGCCTGCTGCGCGCCGCCCGTCCCGACCTCAGGACCGGACTCTTCCACCACACCCCCTTCCCGCCGCCGGACGTCTTCGCCACCCTCCCGGTCGCCGCCGAACTGCGCGCGTCGCTGGCGAGCCTGGACTGGGCCGGCTTCCACACCGCCCGCTTCGCCGATCGCTTCCGCCGGACCCTGGCCGACCTGCCCGACCTGGCCGACCTGCCGCGTATCGCCGTCCACCCACTCGGGATCGACCGCCCGGCCATCGAGAACCTCGCCCGCCGCCGCACACCACGGCGCCGCCCGGCCACCGGCCGCGTGGTGCTCTCGGTCGAACGCCTCGACTACGCCAAGGCCCCCGTCCAGAAGGTCGACGCCATCGACCACCTGCTCACGCACCGGCGCGAGCTGCGCGGCCGACTCACCTTCCGACTCGTCTGCCCGCCGCCCGAACCCGGCATCACCGCCTACGACACCACCCGCCGGCAGCTCGAACGGCGCATCACCGAGATCAACACCAAGTGGCGGCACGATGGTTGGCAACCGGTCGACTACCTTCCCCGCAGCCTGTCCGCGGCCGAGGTCGTCGCCGAGTACCTGGCAGCCGAGGTGTTCTGGGTGACCTCCCTGCAGGACGGGATGAACCTGACCGCCAAGGAGTTCATCGCCGCCCAGTCCGCCCTCCCCCAGCACCGTGCAGACGGACCGGGCATCCTGGTGCTCTCCCGCCACACCGGCGCCGCCGCCGAACTCGGCGACGCGGCCCTGCTCACCGACCCGCACTCGTCCGAGGACCTCAGCACCGTCCTGGCCCGCGCCCTCGCCCTCACCCCGGCCGAACGCCGCCGGCACATGGCACAGCTCTCCCGGCTCCTCGGCCACGGACGTCCGGCGGACTGGGCCGAACGGATCACCGGCGCGATCCGGGACTGCCGCGCCGAGGTCCTTCCCGCCCCACGGCGTTGAGCCAGGAACGCGATGGACGGTGGGATCGTCGCGCTGGTGCCGATCCGCGGGATCCGGGCGCTCCCGTCCCCTGCCTGCGCGCTACCGGTCGGCGGTGAAGATCCAGGTGCGGAACAGCAGGAAGCGCAGCACGGTCGCCGCCAGGTTCGCCGCCACCAGGACCGCCAGCTCCGCCGGACGTGAGGCCGCGCTGCCGAGGGTGTGCAGGGCCGCCAGTGCGCCGGCGTTCAGTACCCAGGCGGCGGTGAACACCGCCAGCCCCTGGGCCTGGTGGCGCAGCGCGTGGGCGCGTCCGCGCACGCCGAAGGTCAGGCGGCGGTTCGCGGCGGTGTTGGCGAGCGTGGCGAGCAGCAGGGCCAGCGCGTTGGCCGGCTGCGGGCCGGTGGTCAGGCGCAGCAGCGAGTACAGCGCGAGGAAGAGCGCGGTACTCGCCAGTCCGACCGCGGTGAAGCCGAGCAGTTGCCGGGCCAGGCCGGCCGGCACCCGGTCCACCCCGGCGTCGCGCGGGTCGTCGCCGAACGGGCGGCGCAGGCGCTCCAGTGGGAGGCGGCCGGTGGCCAGTGCGCGGCCGATCCGCCAGACGCCCCGGAGGTCGTCGGTGGCGGTGCGCAGGATGTCGACGCTGGAGTGCGGGTCGTCCACCCAGTCCACCGGCACCTCGTGGATCCGCAGTCCGGCGCGTTCGGCGAGCACCAGCATCTCGGTGTCGAAGAACCAGGCGGTGTCCTCGACCAGCGGCAGCAGGTGCTGGGCGACGTCGGCGCGGATGGCCTTGAACCCGCACTGGGCGTCGGAGAAGCGGGCGGCCAGGCTGCCGCGCAGGATCAGGTTGTAGGTGCGGGAGATGAACTCGCGCTTGGGTCCGCGCACCACCCGCGAGGAGTGCGTCAGCCGCGAGCCGATCGCCAGGTCGGAGTGGCCGCTGATCAGCGGGGCGACCAGCGGCAGCAGCGCGTTGAGCCCGGTGGACAGGTCGACGTCCATGTAGACCAGCACCGGCGCGTCGGAGGCCAGCCAGATCGCGCGCAGTGCCCGCCCGCGGCCCTTGCGGTCGAGACGGACCGCGCGGACCTCCGCGAACTCCGCCGCCAGCGCGTGGGCCAGGGCCGCCGTGCGGTCGGTGCTGGCGTTGTCGGCGACGGTGATCCGGAAGCGGTACGGGAAGGCGGTGGTCAGGTGTGCGTGCAGCCGCCGCACGCACGGCTCCAGGTCCTGCTCCTCGTTGTGCACCGGGACGACCACGTCGATCACCGGGGCGGGGTGCCCGGGGTCGAGGAACTCCCGGGCGGGCAGGCGGTGCTGGGCGCTGGTGATCGGGCTCGACAGGGGGGTCGGGGTTCGCATGGAGCAACCGTGCGGCGCCGGGCTGTCGCTGCCGTGTGCCCGACCTGTGGCGCGGTTATGAACCGCCGGCGGCCGCCCCGGCGACGGCCGGTACGGACGCGACGGCCGGTACGGACGCGACGGCCGGCACGGAGGCGTCGGCCGCCGGGGGCAGGCTGACGGTGAACACCGTGCGGCCCGGCACGCTGGCCACCTCGAGCCCGCCCGCGTGTGCGGACACCACTGCCTGCACGATCGCCAGGCCGAGTCCGGTGCTGCCGGCGTGCCGGGAGCGCGAGGCGTCACCGCGGGCGAACCGGTCGAAGACGTGCGGCAGCAGCGCGGCCGGGATGCCCGGACCGTCGTCGGCCACCTCCAGCAGCACCCGCCCGCCCGCGTGTGCGGCACGCGCGGTGACCGTGGTGCCCGGCGGCGTGTGGTGGCCGGCGTTGGCCAGCAGGTTCACCAGCACCTGACGCAGCCGCGCCTGGTCGCCGTGCACCAGCAGCGGCTCGTCGGGCAGCTCGACCCGCCAGTGGTGGCCGGCGCCGGCAGCCCGGGCGTCGCTGACGCAGTCCACCACCAGCGGCGAGAGGTCCAACGGCGCGGGCGAGAGCGGGCGGCCGGCGTCCAGCCGGGCGAGCAGCAGCAGGTCCTCGACCAGGGTGGTCATCCGGGCCGCCTCCGACTCGATCCGGCCCAGCGCGTGCCGGGTCTGCGGGCCGATCTCCTCGTGCCCGCGCCTGGTCAGCTCGGCGTAGCCGCGGATCGAGGCCAGCGGGGTGCGCAGCTCGTGGCTGGCGTCGGCGACGAAGTGCCGGACCCGGGACTCGCTCTCGTGCCGCACCGCGAGTGCCGAACCGACGTGGCCCAGGAGCCTGTTGAGCGCCGCGCCGACCTGGCCGACCTCGGTGCGCGGGTCGGTGTCCGGCTCGGGGACCCGCTCCCGCAGGTCCACCTCGCCCTGGTGCAGGTGCAGTTCCGACACCCGGGTGGCGGTGGCGGCCACCCGGCGCAGCGGGCGCAGCGCCGCGTCGGTGGCGACCAGGCCGACCAGCCCGACCGCCGTCAACGCGGCTGCGGTGACGCACAGTTCGGCGGTCACCAGCCGCACCATGGTGGCGTGCGGGTCGGCGGTGGGCAGGCCGACCAGCAACGACTCGCCCACCTGGTGGGCGGGGGCGAGTTCGACCCGGTACTCGCCGAGCCCGGGCACCTGCACCGAGTGCACGACGCCCTCGCGGGCGGCGGCCAGGGGGGTCAGCGCGGCGAGCTGGGCCGCGGTCAGCTCGGTGGTGTCGGGACTGAGCGCACCGGAGCTGGTGCGGCCCTCGACCGGTTGGCCGGCGGCGACCACGACGCCGAGCGTGGCCACCGGCTGGCCGGGGCCGAGCACGAAGGACAGGTCCCCGCCCGGCGTGGCGGGCGCGCCGGGCGGGCCGGCGGCGCGGTGGGCGACGTCGTCGAGTTGGCGGTCGAGCTGACCGTAGAGGTCCTGGTGCAGCACGACCGCGGTCACCACCGCGACCACCCCGCACGCGACCGCGAGGAGGGCGAGCAGCGCGGCCAGCAGCCTGGCCCGCAGCGACCAGCGGCGCACGGCCGGCCGCGCCACCCGCCCGGGCTCGAGGCGGGGGTGGCTCACGGGCTGTCCGCCGGCCGGATCGAGTAGCCGGCGCCGCGGCGGGTGTGGATCATCGGCGCCCGGCCGGCGTCGATCTTCCGGCGCAGGTAGGAGATGTACAGCTCGACGATGTTGGTCTGGCCGCCGAACTCGTAGGACCAGACCCGGTCCAGGATCTGCGCCTTGCTCAGTACCCGGCGCGGGTTGCGCATCAGGTAGCGCAGCAGCTCGAACTCGGTGGCGGTCAGGTCGATCTGCCGGCCGCCGCGGGTCACCTCGTGGGTGTCCTCGTCCAGCACCAGGTCGCCGACCACGATCCGCGCTTCGGCCCGGGCCGCGGCCGCCCCCGAGCGGCGCAGCAGCCCGCGCAGCCGGACCACCACCTCCTCGAGGCTGAACGGCTTGGTGACGTAGTCGTCGCCGCCCGCGGTGAGCCCGGCGATCCGGTCCTCCACCGCGTCCCTGGCGGTCAGGAAGAGCACCGGGATCTCGGCCAGGTCGCGGCGCAGTCCGGCCAGCACCGCCAGGCCGTCGACGTCGGGCAGCATGACGTCCAGGACGACCGCATCCGGCCGGAACGCACGGGCCAGCCGCAGCGCGGACGCGCCGTCGTGCGCGGCCCGCACCTCCCAACCCTCGTAGCGCAGGGCCATCGACAGCAGTTCGGTGAGCACCTGCTCGTCGTCGACGACCAGCAGGCGCAGCGGCGTGCCGTCGGACCGCCGGAGCTCCGCAGCGGTACCAGGGGTGAAGGTGGGGGGTGCGGCCATGGCGGCCATCGTGGGCCCGGTTGCTGAGACGGGTCTGTGCCGAACCTGTGGAGTGGCTAAGAGCGGGGGCCGCCGACCTGGGGAGGGTTCCCTGCGGTCGGCGGCTCCCGCTCGAGGCGGATCGGCTGCTCGGCTACCTCGGCTGCCTCAGCTGCTCGGTGCGCTGAGGTCGTAGACGGTGGTGCCGTCGACGGTCTTCGCCGTGAAGTGGGCGGCGACCCAGGAGCTGATCTGCGCGGAGTCGGACGAGCCCGAGGAGCCGCCGCCCGGGCCCGGGCCGGAACCGCCGCCGAGGAAGTAGTGCACCTTGCCCGCGCGGACGTCCTGTTGGAAGCCGGCCAGGCTCAGCGACGGGTCGGTGCCGTTGAAGCCGCCCAGGGCCATCACCGGTTCCCCGGAGGCGAGTTGGTAGCTGGCCTGGTTCTGCGAACCGACCGCCGCGGCGACCCAGGTGTAGCCCTGCGCGCCGTGCTTCAGCAGCGCGGTCAGGTCGGCGCCGACCCGGGTGCCGTCCAGCAGGCCGCTCATGCCGCCGCCTTGGCCGCTGCCCGGGCCGTTGCCCTCGCCGCCGACCGTGCCGGGGCCGCCGGCGCCCTGTCCCGGGAGACCCGCGGACCCGGCGCCGCCGGCGAGACCCGGCGCACCGCTGACCGGCAACGCGCCGCCCCCCGAGGTGCCGGGCCCGGTGCCGGCACCGGGCCCGCCGAAGCCCACCGTGCTCCCACCCGGTCCGCCAAAAGTGCCGCGCCCCC